>NZ_QSCK01000028.1:0-58682 GCF_003463035.1 Roseburia sp. OF03-24
ACACACCATTGGGACGGGCGATTTATTTCATAAACAAACCAGCATTTGGTGAGCATTTTATATTGTTAAGTTATGGATGTTCTGCAGATAACGCTGTGGTGAAATAAGTAATTAGTTAAATAATCAAAAACATAGCTTAATATAAAAAATTAATTAATTGTACAAATTAGGCTAAAATAAGCTAAATAACAAAAATAATTGAAAAACAAATGTGAAAAAGTGCACAAAAATCGATAAATAGAATTGTTTATAGTGCCGAAATGCACAATGAAAGCCTTAAAAAGGTTAAAAAACAAGAAAAAAGTGTTGACTAAAAAACAAAACGATATATAATTAAATTAAGTTACAAAACAAAGTAACAAACATCAAAAGGAGGAAAATTCTATGAAATTAAAAAAGGTTTTATCAGTTGCATTAGTAGCAGTTATGACCATGAGCATGGCAGCATGCGGCGGTTCAAACAATGCAGCAGACAATGGGGGAGCAACAAACGGAGCAGCTTCTGATAACAGTGCAGAAGCAACAAATGATGCAGCAGCTACCGAGAGCAGTGATGCAGCAGCATCCACAGACGGATCTTTATCCTATGCAGACATCAAACTCGGTGAGGATTATACAGATCTGACAGCAACAATTTCATTATTCAACCACAGAACAGATCTTGAATCTGACGATTATAACGGAACAACATGGAAAGAGTATTTAGCAGCATTCAATGAAATGTATCCAAATATTACAGTTGAACTTACAACCGATACCAACTATGCAGATGATGCTTTGATGCATTTACAGTCTGGTGACTATGAGACAGTCATGATGATCCCGGCGGTTGATAAGGCAGACTTAAGCAATTACTTTATTTCATATGGTGATCTTGATACCATGAAGACCCAGATCAATTATGCAACTACATGGGAGTATGGCGGACAGGTTTACGGTGTTCCTTCTACAGCAACTACACAGGGTATCGTATACAATAAAAAAGTATTTGAAGAAGCAGGAGTTACAGAACTTCCAAAGACTCCGGAAGAATTTATCGATGCATTACAGAAAATCAAAGATAACACAGATGCAATCCCACTTTATACAAACTATGCAGCAGGCTGGACAATGGGAGCATGGGATGCTTACATCGGAAATAATGCAACAGGCGACAATACATATATGAACCAGAAATTAGTTCATACAAAAGATCCATTCCAGAATTATGGCGATGATACACATGCTTATGCAGTTTACAAGATCCTCTATGATGCAGTTGCAGACGGACTGATCGAAGATGACTTTGCAACAACTGACTGGGAGGGCTGTAAAGGTATGATCAACAATGGTGAGATCGGTTGTATGGTACTTGGCTCATGGGCTTATCCTCAGATGGAAGCAGCAGGCGAAAATGGCGCAGATATCGGTTATATGCCATTCCCAATCACTGTAAATGGTGAGCAGTATGCATCCGCAGGTGCTGATTACTCTTATGGTATCAATGCAAATGCAACAGATGATGAAAAAGCAGCAGCTATGGTATTCGTAAAATGGATGACAGAAAAATCCGGTTTCTCATACAACGAGGATGGACTTCCAGTCGCAGCCAGCAGTACAGATACAAAACTTTCCTTCGATGGGGTAACATTCTTAGAGGATGAACCGGCATTAGAGGGCGAGGAAGATTTCTTAAATGAGATGAATGCAGAGTCTGAGTTAAATATTAACGCAGGTGGAGACAGTAAAATCCAGGCAATCATTGAGCATGCATCCAATGGCGATAAGACATTTGATGAGATCATGGACGAATGGAACACAGCATGGTCTGATGCACAGGAATCAAACGGAATTGAAGTAACTGAGTAATATAGTTCCACAAAAGGGAAGGGGAGGTTCCCCTTCCCGGATAAAAGACAATGGATGGAGGAATTGTGGATATGGAAGGGAAAAAACCATTCAGTTTTACAAAATGGGCAAAAAGCAGAAAAGGACAGCAGGTGATCATCTGTGTGGCATTTATGACAATTCCGCTGTTATTGCTGTTTGTATTTACTTATCTGCCTTTTGCCGAGATGGTAAAATTCAGTTTTTATAAGATGAAATATTTAACTCCGGTAGATCAGAGAAAATTTGTCGGATTTAAAAATTATATTGACGTATTTCGCAGGGATGACTGCTTTGGAGCATTAAAGCTCAGTCTTTATTATATGGTAGGTGCGATTATTCAGCTTGTACTTGCACTTTATCTGGCTACTATTTTAAGTTTTAAGGTAAAGGGAGGAAACTTCTTTAAAGGATTAATGTTTTTCCCATATCTGATCAGTGGTATTGCGATCGGATTTATTTTTAAATTTTTCTACACCAGAGGATTTGTATTTGATACGATCTTACAATGGTGTGGATTTAAACTTGACAATCTTCCATACTGGCTGAAAGATCAGTCAATTAACAACTGGTCTTTGGTGGCTACTTCGGTATGGCGTTATTTTGGACAGAACATGGTATTGTTTATCGGTGCGATCATGTCTGTGGATGCAGACCTTTACGAAGCAGCAGAGTTAGATGGTGCAAATAAATTTCAGCAGTTTAAACATATTATTCTGCCGAGTATCAAAACAATTATCACATTAAACGTAATTCTTTCCATTACAGGTTCCTTAAGTGCATTTGAACAGCCTTACGTTATCACAGATGGTGCAAATGGAACCGGAACATACTTTGTAATCATGAATGAGATCGCTCATGTAAGCCAGAAGGTAGGTCTTGCTTCTGCAATGGCAGTTGTACTTCTTCTTATCATTTTTGCATGTACGATTTTACAGAAGTTATTCTTTAAATATATCTTCCGTGATGCTGAGAGTGAGGATGAATCCTACAAGGCAAAACGCGCAAGATTAAAAGCGGAAAAACAGGCAAAGAAAGCTGGAAAGGGAGTGGCATAGGAAGATGAGAAAACATAATGTAAATGTGCAGAAAAGAAAAAAACATTATACCGTTGGTGCAATCCTCTGGCTGATCGTTGAATATGTATCGTTGATTTTCTTTGGACTTTGTGCAGTTGTTCCTGTTATCTCCTGTGTGATTACAGCGTTTAAGACACAGGAAGAATATCAGACGACCAATGTTATGACATTGCCGAAGAACTGGCTGAATTTTGATAATTTTATTAAAGCATTTCAGACAGCGGATATGGGAAGAGCTTTCTTAAACTCCGTGATCGTTATGGTATCTGTCCTGGTTGTTTCCATTGTAATCGGAACACAGCTTGCTTATGTATTAAACCGTTTTAAATTCCCGGGAAACGGACTGATCCGAAACCTGTTTTTGTTTGCTTCACTGCTTCCTGCAGTTGCAATGCAGGTAACTGTATATAATATCATGACAGCACTGCACTTTGTCAATCATTTATATGGATATATTATTCTGATGTGCGGAACGGATGTTATCTCAATTTACATTTTCATTCAGTTTATGGAAAATATACCAATATCTCTGGATGAATCGGCAATCATTGATGGCGCATCCTATTGGACAATTTACTGGAAAATTATGCTTCCACTATTAAAACCGGCAATCGTGACATCCTGTATTTTAAAGGGCGTTGGTGTTTATAACGAGTACTATATGGCAAACCTTTATCTGATGGATAAAAAGTTACATACAATCGCGACATCACTTTATACATTTGTTGGCCCGATGGGAAGTCAGTACAATCTGATCTGTGCAGGTGTTATCATTTCCCTGCTTCCGGCATTGATCGTATTTATCCTCTGTCAGAAACAGATTTACAGTGGAATTGCTGCTGGTGCAGTAAAAGGCTAAAGAGAGAAAGAGGAAACGGTTATGAGTGAGTTAAAAGAACTTGCAGCAGAAGCAAAACACGAACTGCTCACACATATCATTCCATTTTGGAGAGGTATGCGGGATGATAAGTTCGGCGGATATTACGGTTATCTTTCCTATGATCTTGCACTGGATGAAAAAGCAGAAAAAGGATGTATCTTAAACAGCCGTATTACCTGGTTTTTTGCAAATGCGTATTTACTTTATAAAGACGGCGGCATTTCGGAAGAGGAATGCGAGGCAGCAGGTTTTAAGGGAGAAGACCTGCTTGCCGAGGCAAAACATGGTTATGAATTTTTAAGGGAACATTGTATCGACAAAGAATACGGAGGGATCTTCTGGTCATTAAATTATGACGGAACACCACTTGATACAACTAAACATACATACAATCAGGCATTCTGTATTTATGCGTTGTCATCTTACTATGATGCAGCCGGGGATAAGGAAGCGTTAGAACTTGCTTTTTCCCTGTTTGATATCATTGAGGAGCGCTGCACGGATGAGATCGGATACTTAGAAGCTTTTACAAGAGATTTCAAACCAGAATCAAATGAGAAACTTTCCGAGAACGGTGTACTTGCAGATAAGACAATGAACACACTGCTTCATGTTTTTGAGGCGTATACAGAATTGTATCGCGTGACAAAAAATGAAAAAGTCGGAAAGAGACTGATGTGGATCATGGATACCTTTGCAGATAAGGTATACAATCCGGTAAAACAGCGTCAGGAAGTATTTTTTGATGCAGACTATAACACAATCTTGGACCTTCATTCCTACGGTCATGATATCGAAACGGCATGGCTGATGGATCGTGGTGTTGACGTGTTAAACAATGAACATTACCGCGAGAAAATGACAGCGATCACAGAGACGCTGACCTCAAGAATTTATCAGGTGGCGTTTGATGGTCATTCCCTTGCGAACGAATGTGACCGCGGCGTGGTCAATGCACACCGCGTCTGGTGGGTGCAGGCAGAAACCGTTGTTGGTTTCTTAAATGGTTATGAAAGAAACACAGGACATTCTGAATATTGCGATGCTGCACTGGCAGAGTGGGAGTTCATCAAAACCTATGTGGTTGATAAGAGAAATGGTTCTGAGTGGTTCTGGGAAGTCAATGAGGATGGAAGTCCGATTTTAGACAGACCGATCGTAGAGCCGTGGAAATGTCCGTATCATAATGGAAGAATGTGTATAGAAGTCATCCGCAGAATCGGAGCATAAAACAGATTCATTTATTTTTAGAAAAAGAATGGAGATTCGACGAATGTTACATGAGAGATATTATGTAGAAAAAGAAAAGCAGGAAAGACTGCTTTCCCGCAAAAATGTAAAATCGGATTTTTACAATGGTGTTTATGACCGTTATGAATATCCGGTATTGACAAGAGAGCATATTCCTCTGACCTGGAGATATGACTTAAACCCGGAGACAAATCCATATTTCATGGAGCGTCTTGGAATCAACGCAGTGATGAATTCCGGCGCGATCGAACTGAACGGAAAATATTATCTGGTTGCAAGAATCGAAGGAAATGACAGAAAATCTTTCTTTGGTGTTGCTGAGAGTGATAACGGAATCGATGGTTTCCGTTTCTGGGATTATCCGATCCTGTTACCGGATACCTGTCCGGAAGAGACCAATGTCTATGATATGCGTCTGACCAAACATGAAGATGGTTACATCTATGGTGTATTTTGTTCTGAGTCAAAAGATACAACCGTAAACGATCTTTCCGCAGCCGTAGCTGCAGCAGGAATCGTTCGTACTAAAGATTTAAAGAACTGGGAGAGACTGCCAAATCTTGTTACTTTAAATTCTCCGCAACAGAGAAACGTGGTACTTCATCCGGAATTTGTAGATGGAAAATATGCATTCTATACAAGACCGATGGATGACTTTATTGAAACCGGATCAGGCGGAGGAATCGGATTTGGACTTTGCGAAGATATCACACACGCCGTGATCGATGAAGAAAAAATGACAAGCCTTCGCAAATATCACACGATCACAGAGGCAAAGAACGGTGCAGGTGCAACTCCGATCAAGACAGACAAAGGCTGGATCCACATTGCACATGGTGTCCGCAACACCGCAGCAGGACTCCGTTATGTTATCTATGCATTTGCAACAGATTTAAACGATCCGTCAAAAGTGATCGCAGAGCCGTCCGGACTCTTAATTGGACCGAGAGGTGAAGAGCGTGTCGGTGACGTAAGCAATGTTGTATTTACCAACGGTGCGATCGTAAATGAGAATAACGAAGTATTTATCTACTATGCATCTTCGGATACGAGAATGCATGTAGCGACAACTACCGTGGATAAACTGGTGGATTATGTATTTAATACACCGCAGGATCCGGGCAGAAGCGTTGAGTGTGTGGCACAGAGATGCGGACTGATCGAGAAGAATTTAGAGTTCCTTGCAAAGGAAGATAAATAAGAAATAAAAAAGAACGACGAAAATAAATTGCAGATAGAATCTGCAGGTGCGTGGATGTAAGACGCAGAAATGGAGGAAGAAAATGAGCAAATATAAAATGATCAGCCAGCCGGTACCAAATGTACCATGGCAGGAAAGACCGGAAAACTTAACAGGAGCACCGGTATGGAGATACAATGAGAACCCGATCATCGGACGTAACCCGGTAAAAGGTGTTGCAAGAATTTTCAACAGTGCCGTTATGCCGTATGAAGATGGATTCATCGGTGTATTCCGTGGAGAGCAGACTAACGGTATTCCTTACATTTACCTTGGAAGAAGCAAAGATGCGATCCACTGGAATTTTGATGAAAACAAGATCAATTTCGTAGACGAGGAAGGCAAACCGTTTATGCCGCGTTATGCATATGATCCGCGTCTTGTAAAAGTAGAAGATACCTATTACATCATCTGGTGTCAGGATTTCTACGGCGCAGCAATCGGTATAGCAAAGACAACAGATTTCAAGACATTCACAAGAATTGAGAATCCGTTCCTTCCATTCAACAGAAATGCAGTGCTGTTCCCAAGAAAGATCAACGGAAACTTCATGTTATTATCCCGTCCGTCCGACAGCGGACATACACCGTTCGGTGATATTTTCGTGAGCGAGAGCCCGGATCTTACTTACTGGGGAAAACACAGACATGTGATGGGCAAAGGCTCTGAGTGGTGGGAGTCCTTAAAGATCGGTGGAGGTGCTGCCCCGATCGAAACATCCGAAGGATGGCTGTTATTCTACCACGGAGTAAGCGGAACCTGTAACGGTTATGTATATTCCATCGGTGGAGCAATCTTAGACATTGACAATCCATCTATCGTAAAATATCGTTGTGAGACATTCTTACTCACACCGGAAGAATGGTATGAGGAGCGCGGATTTGTTCCGAACGTATGCTTCCCATGTGCAACAATCCATGATTCCGAATCCGGAAAAATTGCAATTTACTACGGTGCTGCAGACAGCTATGTTGGTCTTGCATTTACAGAACTTGATGATATCATTGATTACATCAAAGAAAACAGTGTCGTAACACCGGAAGATACCGAGATCGGAAGACGCTAAAATTGCTGCTATTCATCCTTAATAGCATAAAATTGATTTGTAACACAGGCTGCCAGATGCAATGAAAATTGCGGCAGCCTTGTTGCGTAATTCATGAAACGTGTGATGGAGTGTCCGCAGAACGTGCATTTTATCATAATGGAATGTCCGCGGAGCGGGCAGTCTGCTTACATATTTAATTTTTGGAGGGGAACTCAGAACATGATAATTAAACCAGACAATGAAATGTTATCTTACAGTGGAAGAATTGATTTTGATGACAGGCTTGCACCGGTTCTTGTCTATGCGTGCAGTTCGATCGGAATGAAATTTACCGGAACATCCTTAAAGGCAGTGATCGTAAACCACCGTTCCTGCTGGACGAATGAGCTGGGATATTTTATAGACGGGGAACAGAAGCGTTTTACCTTATCGTCCGATGAGGAGAAAAAGACTTATACTTTAGCGGAGAACCTGCCGGAAGGAACACATGAACTGCTTTTATTTAAGAGGATGGATTCCTGTCATACATTTACATTTTACGGATTTGAGATCGATGATGGAGCTAAAGTGCTGGCACTGCCGGAAAAACCAAAACGTAAAATGGAATTTTTCGGTGACAGTGTTTCCTGCGGAGAGGTTTCAGAGGCTGTGGAATATGCCGGAAAACCGGACCCGGAGCATGATGGGCAATACTCAAACAGTTGGTATTCCTATGCATGGATGACGGCGCGCAAATTAAATGCACAGATCCATGATACGTCACAGGGTGGAATATCACTTTTAGATGATACCGGCTGGTTTGCCGCACCTCATTATAAAGGTGTTGAATCCTGCTATGATAAGATCGAATACCACCCGGATCTCGGACCGACAAAACAGTGGGATTTTTCCCAATATATCCCGAATGTAGTCGTTGTCGCGATCGGACAAAACGATAATCATCCGGTAGACTATATGGCAGAAGATTACGACAGTGAAAAATCCGAAAACTGGAGAAAACATTACCAGGCATTTATCGAAAAACTGATGGAACTATATCCAAAAGCACAGATCATTTTAGCTACCACGATCCTGTGTCATGATAAAAACTGGGACCGCTCCATCGATGAAGTCTGCACCCGTATTGGAAGCAGCAGAGTCCATCACTTCCTCTACACGAAAAATGGCTCCGGCACACCTGGACATATCCGTATCCCGGAGGCAGAGCAGATGTCGGACGAACTTGCAGCATATATTACATCACTCGGAGATGAAATCTGGGAATAAAAAGGAGAACATCAACATGGAATATCAGATCAAATACGAAAACGGCATTGCCAACCACGGCAACTTATACCGCTTAAAAAAAGTTATGGACCGCGCAAAAGCCGGCGAACCATTAAACATTGCATTCTTAGGAGGTTCAATCACCCAGGGAAGTCTTTCCACCAAACCGGAACTCTGTTATGCATATCATGTTTATGAGTGGTGGAAAAAGACATTCCCACAGACAGATTTTACTTATATTAATGCAGGAATCGGCGGAACAACCTCACAGTTTGGTGTGGCGCGCGCAGAAGCTGATCTGCTTTCCAAAGAGCCGGATTTTGTCATCATCGAGTTTTCCGTCAACGATGACAGCACGGAGCACTTTATGGAGACCTATGAGGGACTGGTGCGAAAAGTATATACCAGTAAGACAAAACCGGCAGTCCTTTTAGTGCACAACGTATTTTACAATAACGGTGCCAATGCGCAGCTGATGCACGGACGCATTGCAAGACATTATAATCTTCCGGCTGTCAGCATGCAGAGTACGATCTACCCGGAAGTTGTCGCCGGGCGCATCGAAAACCGTGAGATCACACCGGATGACCTGCATCCGAATGATGCCGGACATGCACTTGTCGCATCGGTGATTACATACTTTTTAGATAAAGTAAAAACAGAAGATGCAACGGAACAGAGCGAACCGGATTATCCGACACCTCTCACAAAAAATACTTATGAGAAATCCATCCGTCATCAGAACAGCGACGAAAACGTAGTCTGCCATGGATTTGTCGCAGATACGTCCGCACAGAGAGATATTACCGACTGTTTCAAACACGGATGGACAGCTTCAAAGAAAGGTGATTCCATCACACTTGATGTTGAGGGCTGCAATATTTCAGTACAGTACAGAAAATCTGTAAAACTTCCGGCACCGGTCGCAGAGATCATCGTAGATGGGGACACGGATCATGCAGTTCGTCTGGATGCGAACTTTGATGAGACGTGGGGCGATAAATTAGAGCTTGACACTATCTTAGAATATGGAGAAAATAAAGTACATAAGGTGGAAGTCCGTCTGGTAGAGACACATGAGGACGATGCGGTGCCGTTTTATCTGGTTTCTGTCATTGGTTCCTCTGAAAAATAGCTCATTGGGAAAGGAAAAGAAGAATGTTTCGGGATGATTTTGTTTGGGGTGTTGCGAGCAGTTCTTATCAGGTAGAGGGAACCGATGCAAACGATGGAAGAGGAAAAAACGTCTGGGATGCATTTACGGAGGCGGGCAGGATATATGAAAATCAGAATGCGTATACGACCTGCGATCATATGCATCATTATAAGGAAGATTATGCGCTGATGAAAAATCTTGGCATCAAGGCATATCGTTTTTCATTAAACTGGGCACGTATTCTGCCGCAAGGAACCGGACGTGTCAATGAAAAAGCAATCCAGATGTACCGTGATATGATCACATGTATGAAAGAAAATGGGATCACGCCATATATTACCATGTTTCACTGGGAGTTTCCGCAGGCTCTTTATGAAAAAGGAGGCTGGTTAAATCCAGAGGTGATAGACTGGTTCGGGGAATATGCCAAAGTCGTTGCAGAGAACTTTTCCGATATCTGTGAGTATTTCATTACGATCAATGAGCCGCAGTGTGTGGTAGGACTGGGACATTTAAGCGGTGTGCATGCACCGGGATTAAAGCTGTCGACAAAAGATACATTCCAGATTGCGCACAACCTCATGAAAGCGCATGGTCAGGCTGTTATCAATCTGCGTAAATATGCAGTCCGGGATATCAAAGTCGGATACGCACCGACCGGAGGTGTCGCTTATCCTTATACGGATAAACCGGAGGACATTGAAGCTGCGAAAAAAGTATATTTTGGTTTCTATAATCCGATGGATAACTGGACCTGGAATGTAGCATGGTTTTCGGATCCTGTATTTTTAGGGCATTATCCGAAAGAAGGATTGGAGAAATTTGCGCAGTATCTGCCAGAGATCACGGAAGAAGATATGAAGCTGATCCATCAGCCACTTGATTTTATGGGACAGAATATATACAATGGTTACTATGTCCGTGCAGGAGAGAACGGTGAACCGG
This sequence comes from Roseburia sp. OF03-24, assembly GCF_003463035.1. NCBI lineage: Bacteria > Bacillati > Bacillota > Clostridia > Lachnospirales > Lachnospiraceae > Roseburia > Roseburia sp. OF03-24. The sequence goes on from NZ_QSCK01000028.1 coordinate 10,732, forward strand.
AATTTGTGGACCGTGAACCGGGATTTCCTAAGACAGGAGCAGACTGGCCGGTAACGCCGGAAGCTTTTTATTATGGTATAAAATTTCTGACAGAGCGTTATCCATTGCCGCTTTACATCACGGAAAACGGCATGTCCTGTCATGATAATATCAGCGCAGATGGCAGGGTGCATGATCCAAACCGTATCACGTTTCTGGATTCCTATATCGGAGCCATGCAGCGTGCAAGCGATGAAGGTGCAGATGTAAGGGGATATTTCCTGTGGACATTTCTTGATAATTTTGAGTGGTCCGATGGATACAAACAGCGTTTTGGTATCATTTATGTAGACTTTACAACGCAGCAGCGCATTGTAAAGGATTCGGCATTCTGGTATCAGAAAGTAATAGAAACGAATGGAGGAATACTTAGTATGAATCAGGCAAATAAAGATATTTTATTTTTAGACCCGGTATGTACGCACAATATCTGGGGCGGTACAAAGTTAAGAGAGGAGTTCGGCTATCCGGTAGAGGGTGATGACATCGGCGAGTGCTGGGGCATCTCCGCACATCCAAACGGAGACGGAACCGTTCGAAGCGGCGCATTTTCCGGCATGAAGTTATCTGCTGTATGGAAAGAACATCCGGAAGTGTTCGGCAATTACGACTGTGACCGTTTCCCGCTTCTCACGAAGATCATTGATGCAAGAGACGATTTAAGTATCCAGGTACATCCAAATGATGATTATGCAAAAGTGCATGAAAATGGTTCTTTTGGAAAGACGGAGTGCTGGTATATCATGGATGCACCGGAGGGAGCAACACTTGTTATCGGTCATAATGCAAAGACGAAAGAAGAACTTTCCGATATGATCCATCAGGGAAAATGGAAAGAGTTTATCCGTGAGATTCCGGTGAAAAAAGGTGATTTTATCCAGATCGATCCGGGAACAGTTCATGCGATCAAGGGTGGACTTTTAATCTTAGAGACACAGCAGAACAGTGATATTACTTATCGTGTTTATGACTATGACCGTCTTTCAAATGGCAAGCCAAGAGAGCTTCATGTAGAAAAGAGTATTGATGTTATCACAGTTCCGGCAAAATCTGTGGATGACAGTGTAAAATCCGCATTGAATCTGCCGGAAAATCAGTTGAATGAGCTGTATTCCTGCAAATACTATACGATCTTTAAGGCAGATGTAAATGGAAAGATGGAATTTGAGCAGAAGTATCCGTTCCTTCTGGTATCCGTTTTAGAGGGAGATGGAATCGTGGGCAGCAGCCCGGTGAAGAAGGGAGATCATTTTATCCTGCCGAATGGTTATGGAAAAGTTGAGATGCAGGGGAAGATGAGTCTGATCGTTTCTACTGTAAAATAATTATTTTGAGATGAAAAATCCGCAGGATGTGAGAGCGCACCTGCGGATTTTTTTGATGAACGGGGCAGACTTGGTGAATAGCAATGTTAAAAACGGGGCAAAATATAATTATATTAAATTTAAAAACGGGGCAAATCGTAATGATAATGATTGAAAAAACGGGGCAGATAGTGTATTGTGTAATTGGAGGTATGAATTTATGTACAGAAAAGATTCAATTGCAATTGGTGAATGGATTAAAAATTCAAATAAGGCATTATTAGTGACAGGAGCAAGACAGATAGGAAAAACATGGCTCATAAGAGATGAAATTGAAAAGAGCGGATATACTAAGTTTGAAGTGAATTTTATTGATCAGCCGGATATGGTTTCCTACTTAAATGCAGAGATGAGTGCGGAAGATTTTTTGATTAAATTAAAAATGATCATGCCAGAAGATTGCAAATCGCATGAAACGGTTGTTTTTTTTGATGAGATTCAGAAATGCCCGGAAATAGTAACTAAAATAAAATTTCTTGTAGATGAGGGAAGTTTTAAGTATGTAATGAGCGGATCCTTATTAGGGGTAGAACTGAAAGGTATCGCTTCGGCTCCGGTTGGATACCTGACTGTTTTAAAGATGTACCCTATGGATTTCGAAGAATTTATGATGGCGAATAATGTCTCAGTAACTACATTAGATATGCTAAATGAAAAATTTAAAAACGCCAGTCCTGTGGACGAATTTGTACATCAGAAGCTTTTGTCTATGTTTTTTGTTTATCTTATTGTTGGAGGAATGCCAGATGCTGTAAAAACTTATATAGAAACAAAAGATATTCGAGAGGTTGACAAAGTACAACGTGATATAACAACGCTTTATAAAGAGGATTTTTCCCAATATGAGATTGAGGACAGAAAGCTTAAGTTAAAGTCCATATATGACATTATTCCTGCTGAACTAAATAAGCAGAATAAAAAGTTTGTATTTACGATGTTGGATAAAGAACTGAAATTTGACAGATACGAAAATAGTTTTTTGTGGTTAAAAGATGCAGGTGTGGCGTTGCCGGTTTATAATATTGAGGCACCAGTTATTCCACTTTTAGCAAGCAAGAGCAGTAATATATTCAGACTTTTTTCGAGCGACATTGGATTGTTGACAAGTGCATATCCGGCAGAAACAAAAATGGAATTAATTAATAAAAACGGAGAAGTGAACAACGGAGCACACTTTGAAAATGCTGTCGCACAGCAATTAACGGCGAATGGTTTTACACCATATTTCTGTAAAAAGAAAAATATTGGTGAAATGGATTTTGTGATAGAAATGAATGGAAAAGTTGTTCCGATTGAAGTTAAGTCTGGTAAGGCATATAAATCACACAAAGCTTTGGATAATTTTATGAACATACCGGATTATCATCTTGAGAAAGCCTATGTTTTTTCCGTTGGAAATGTAGAAACAGAAGGAACTGTGACATATCTTCCAATCTATATGTGTTATCTGTTAAAAGAGCAGAAACTCGGTCAGATGATCGTAGAGTTGGATACTACTGGTTTGTAGATCAAAAAGGTTATTATTATCATAGGTGAGTATGACGTTTTGTTAGGCTATAAAAAGGACTGTAAAGTTGTGATTGGAGAGTAGATTTAAAGTCTCAACGTAGAAAGCTATGCCTGCGTTGAGACTTTTTTCTAGTGCAGTGACCTATTGCTATTTAGAAAAATGATGTACTGGTGCAGCACAATTATAAGATGTCTAATCCAGCCTTTAGGAGAGCAGCATCCACAACATGCTCGATCAGGACAGAAGTTGTGACACTTCCGACACCGCCCGGAACAGGAGTGATCGCATCCACAACAGGTTCTGCGTCGGCGAAGTTGACGTCACCACAGAGCTTGCCTTCCTCGTTTACGTTGATGCCGACATCGATGACAGTCTGACCGGCGCGCAGGTAGTCTGCGCCAATGACACCTGGTCTTCCGGCGGCAACGATCACGATGTCTGCTTCTTTTACAACGGATGGCATATCTTTTGTTTTTGTGTGACAGATCGTGACAGTTGCGTTTTTCTGGAGAAGCATCATGGCGGCTGGTTTTCCAACGACGGGACTTCTGCCGATCACGACAGCTTTTTTGCCGGAGCAGTCGATGCCATAGTGATCTAAAATCTTCATGCAGGCACTCGGTGTACACGGTGCAAAACCGGTTTGTTTTCCAAGGAAAACAGAGGCCATGGATCGGTCAGTGATGCCATCAATGTCTTTTTCTACGGCGAGCGCGTTGATGATCTTATTTTCATCTAAATGACGCGGCAGAGGACGGAAGAGTAATACGCCGTGAATATCGTCTGCCTCATTTACCTGTGCGATCGTATTTAAAACCATTTCCTCTGAGGCATCTTCCGGAAGCAGGAATTTTTCATAGGAAACGCCAAGAGTTTCACAGCGTTTAGTCGCACCGCGCTCGTAAGAAATATCATCTTCTCTTTCACCAATGCGGATGATGCCGAGTTTTGGTGTGATATGATGTGCAGTGAGCAGTTCTGTTTTTTTTCGGATTTCTTTATTTAAAGAAGCGGTAACTTCTTTTCCTGATAATAATTTAGCCATTGGTACCTCCATTTTTGCAAGTTTGTATCTCTGTTTTTATTTTTGCACATAGATTGTTTGAGAAAATGTACAATCCATGTTTATCTGATTTTTGAGCAGACCCGATTGAAAATCTCGTCAGCCTTCTGTTCGTATTTTTCACGCAGTTCATCAGCTTCCTTATTATAGGAAGCGGCAGCTTTTTTGTCAGCCATGGATTTTGTGTTGATGTAGATATTTAAGGATGCCCCCTGAAGAGCAGATTTTAGCAGCGTGGCGCCGACACCGGCATCGCTGATGGCAATTTTACTGCCCTTTTCGGCAAAGGTTTCAATCAGATCGATTGCCTCTGCGCAGGTCCGCATGATCTCAAGTGGAACTTCACAGGCTCCCACTAAGGCGGCTTCCATTACTTCTGCCTTTTTTTCAATTTCTTCCGGTGTGCTTTTTGGCATGCCGTAGGCGGCACTTAACGGTTCGAAAGCTTCGGCGTCTTTTTCCACGAGATCTAAAAGCCGTGCCGTGATCTCGTCCGCTTTTTTCTTACATTGAATGATATCCTCTTCCACAGCGGCATAGGTCTTTTTTCCAACGGTAAGACTCCCGACCATATTTCCAAGAGCGATACCGATCGCGCCGGCGAGGGCAGCGGCACCTCCGCCTCCCGGAACCGGAGACTTGCCGGATAAAACGGTGATAAAATCTTTACAGGAATAATCTGTAAAGCATGAATTTGTCTGATGTTCCATGATATTCCTCCATTGCACATTATTCTCCATACCTGTACGGTATTTTTTAACCATTTTCATTCGATAAGTTACAGTGATTGCTTTATTCTAACATATTGTAATTTTAAATGAAATAGAAATCCTGTAGCCCGGTACTTTCGTACATTAAAAAATTAATGTATGAAATCAACGGAAACAGTTGTCTTTTTACCGGTTTTTGTTAAAATATTAGTAGAGTTACCTGGGATAAAGCAATAGCACCTGTGTTATTGATGTACACATGAGGAAAAGGTTATGAAAAATAATAAATGGTATGTGATCAGCACGTTTGTACTTGGATGTATAGTGATAAATTTTGCCGGCAGGATTTTGTCTGACAGGCTGCAGCTGCCGTTGTGGCTTGATTCTTTTGGAACAGTAACGGCGGCGTATGTGCTGGGACCTTTCTGTGCAGCTATGGTCGGGATGACGGTAAATCTTACCTATGGGATTTTATATTCCTGGACAAATATGTTTTACGCAGTGGTCAGTGCCATGGTCGGCATAACGACCGGCATATGTGTGAAAAAAGGATTTTTAAAAAATCTTTATGGAGTACTTTCAACAAGTTTTTTAATAGCGGTTTTATCGGTGACACTTTCTGTCCCGCTTAATTATCTGTATTGTGATGGTTCTACGCAGAATATCTGGGGAGACGGTGTTATTGAGTCTATGGAAAAAGTTGGATTCAACAGCTTTTTCAGTCACTGTATGGGACAGTTTTATCTTGATTTTCTTGATAAGGTTATAACGATCGTCTTAGTATTTTCTCTTATAAAATTGGTTCAGAAAAAAATTGTATCTAAAAGACAGCATACTTTGCTCATGATGTTTCTTTGTATATTGGTGCTTGGCATGATCCGGGGAGAGACAGTAACGGCAAAAACAGTTACAGAACAGGAAGATTACAGTAGTTATCTTCAGACTGTTTATGGCAGGGAAAATGGAATACCGGGTGGATGTGCCAATGATATTGTGCAGACGAAGGATGGCGTTTTATGGATTGGAACATATGGCGGGCTGTACCGGTATAATGGCACAAAATTTCAATGGATCAATGAATATGAATCGATAAAAACCGTGAACTGCCTGTATACGGATGAGGAAGGCAGACTGTGGGTTGGAACGAATGACAGCGGACTTTCCATCTTTATCAATGATACGGTTGCAAATGTTATTACTGAAAAACAGGGACTTGCATCGGATTCGGTGCGCTGTATTACACAGTGCGCAGATGGAAATTATTATGTTGGAACAGCCGGGGCACTTTCCATTGTCACATTAGCAGGTGGGTTAAATGTGAAAAAGACGATGGAAGATATTGTGTATGTAAAAAGTATGGATGCAGATGCAAATGGAACAGTTGCAGCGGTAACCGATGATGGAAAACTGTATTTTATCAGGCAGGGAAAGATCATGGATATTGTGGAGCCATCCGAGGGAGCTGATTTTTCCTGCTGTAAGTTTGATGAAAACGGGCTTTTGTATGCCGGAACTTCACAGAATGAGATACTTTGCTATGGCTGTGATACGGGAGAGTGGAAATACAGGGAAACGAAAGGCTGTGAAGAATTATCAAATATAAAGTCGCTGTATTTTTTAGATAACGGAGCCATGTTTGTCTGTGCCGATAACGGAGTGGGATATTTTGTGGAACGGACAGATTTTAAAATGATAAATACAGATACATTTAACAGTTCGATTGATCATATGCTGATGGATTATCAGGGAAATCTCTGGTTTACATCATCAAGGCTTGGCGTTCTTCGTTTATGTAAGTCAGTATTTACATTGTTACAGACAGGAGCTATACAGGAAAATCAGGTTGTTAATTCAGTTACGAAATGGCAGAACAGGTTTTATATAGGAACGGACAGCGGATTAGAGGTAATGGATGAAGAAACCGGAGAAGAATATACGGATGATATTACGGAAACCTTAGCTGGCACAAGAATACGATGTCTTCGGACAGACAGCTGTGGAAACTTGTGGATCTGCACAACGGGAAAGGGCATTTATGAGATTACAGCAAAAGGAGAGACTTTTGTCTATGACAATGCCAGTGGGGCAAATGGTAATAAATACCGTACCGTCGAAGAACTAAAAAACGGAACGATACTTGCGGCAGGAGATGCGGGACTTACGTTTATCCGGGACGGGGAGATTACAAAAGTGACCGGTGAATCAGATGGACTTACGATACCGAAGATTCTTTGTGTATTAGAACAGGAAGACGGAACCATATTTGCCGGCACGGATGGAAATGGAATCGCGGTGATAAAAAATGGAAAAGTGAATGATGTTTACAACAAAGAGGATGGATTAAGCTCAGAGGTGATCCTCCGTATGGTGAAAAATGAGGATGGAGGTGTATTTATTGTAACAAGTAATGGAATCTGTTACATGGATACGGAAGGAAAAATCAGGAGTCTTGATAAATTTCCTTATTATAATAATTATGATATTGTGGAGGGAATCGACCATACTTTGTTTATACCAGGGTCAGAGGGGATCTATGTTGTGGATAAAGAGGAGCTTTTGTCCGGGAGGAAATTAGAGTATAAACTGTTAAACAGTGATGCCGGGATTAACCGGGCGCTGACACCAAATGCATGGAATTATGTAGATGAAGATATGAATTTCTATTTTTCCACAGATACGGGAGTGATTTGTATGAATCTTAAAAATTATGAGGTTTCTGTCCGTTCCTACCGTATGCAGATGAAATCCGTAAAAATAGATGATGTATCGCATTTTGTCAGACGTGGAGAGGTGATCTATCTGGAAAGGGGAGCAGAAAAGCTTGAGATATTTCCGGAAATTATCAATTATTCCGTGAATCTCCCTTATGTAAGTGTTTACTTAGAGGGGTATGACAGTGAGCCGCAGGTGATGTCCCAAAGTGAGATGTCCAGTGTGATTTATACAAATCTTCCGGTAGGAACCTATAAGTTTCATATTGCGGTGCTGGATCATAAGGGACAGAAGCCGGTAGTGGAAAGTGTGTATACCATTGAAAAAAAGGCAGAGATCTACGATCACTGGTGGTTTGTGGTTTATATAGTGGCAGTGTTTGCGTTAGCAGTAGCTTATCTGACCTGGATGATTTTTCATACACAGGTGCAGAGAGTGATCAATCTTCAGAAAAAGGAGATTGAACTGGTAAAAAAGAAGCTGGAAATGGGGAATGAGACGGTACTTACGATTGCTAAGACGGTAGACGCTAAAGATGTAAGGACGAGTCAGCATTCTGAGCGTGTGGCAGAATATTCCGTACTGATCGCAAAAGAACTTGGGTTTGATGAGAAAAGCTGTGAGGATCTGAAAAGGGCAGCGCTTTTACATGATATCGGAAAAATCGGTATTCCCGATCGGATTTTAAATAAGCCGGGAAAATTAACGGACGAGGAATATGGAATTATGAAATCGCATGTGACAAAAGGTGCGGAAATCTTAAAAAGTTTCACGATCGTAGACCATGTGGAAGAGGGTGCCTTATATCATCATGAAAGATATGATGGAAAAGGATATGTGCACGGGTTAAAAGGAGAAGAAATCCCGATCAATGCCAGAATTATCGGAATTGCAGATACATTTGATGCAATGACGGTGAATCGCGTTTACCGGAAACAGTTGGATATGACCTATGTGATACAGGAACTGAAAAATGGAAGGGGAACGCAGTTTGATCCAGGACTTGTCGATGTTATGTTAGGACTGATTGACAATGGAAAGATTGACATATACAGTCTGTACAAAGAACATACACATACAGTTCATAGCAGGGAAAAAGAGGAGGAGTAAGGTGAAAAAAGTATATCTTGTGACATTGTGCACCTGTCTGGTTGTGATTGCTCTTGTGTCGGCATCTGTATACTTTCTGAGAGACGAAGAAAAAGAGATCACTGTTGGTTTTGTGTATGTGGGAGATGCGAGTACCGCATATACCAGCAATTTTATTGATGCGCAGGAGGCAATCCAGACAAAATACGGGGATCAGGTAAAAGTCATTGCACTCAATAATGTTGCGGAGGGAACGGAAAGGGAGTACTTACAGCAGCTTGTGGATGCCGGATGTGACCTGATTTTTACGACCAGTTATAATTATGGAACCGTTACGAAGGAGTTTGCAGAAAAATATCCCGGGATCGAGTTTTGTATGGCAACATGTGCGAATGCAAATGAAGAGCCCCTCTTAAAAAATTATCATACATTCATGGGGAAAATTTATCAGGGAAGGTATACGGCGGGAGTGGCAGCCGGGATGAAAATGAAAGAACTGATCAAAGAAGGCGTGATCACAGAGCAGCAGGCAAAGATCGGATATGTTGCAGCCTATCCTTATGCGGAGGTGATCTCCGGATATACGGCATTTTTGCTCGGAGTGAGATCGGTTGTACCGGATGCGGTGATGACAGTGCGTTATACCAATAAATGGAATGATTACCGGACGGAAAAACAGTATGCCAAAGACCTGATCGATGAGGGCTGTGTGATCATATCACAGCATTCGGATACTGCAGGTCCCGCTACCGCATGTGAGGAAACTGCTGCGGGGACTCCGGTTTATCTGGTAAGTTATAACCAGAGTATGGAAGATGTGGCACCGACCACTTATCTTACCGGGTGCAAGATCAACTGGGAACCCTATATGATGGGAGCTGTGGATGCAGTTTTAAACGACCGTGTGATTGAGAAAAGTATCAAAGGAACTGTCAATGGAAATGATATTGGTGCCGGTTTTGAAGAAGACTGGGTGCAGATGTTAGAGTTAAATGAAATCACGGCTGCGGATGGCACAGCGGAAAAAATGCAGGAAGTGATCCGGCAGTTTAAGCAGGGGAAACTGGATGTGTTCCGGGGAGATTATGTCGGGGCAGATCCGGATGATCCGGACGATACCTATGATCTGAATCAGGGATATACGGAGAATGAGTTTGCGTCTGCACCTTCGTTTCATTATGTGCTGAAAGATGTGATCCGGATAGGAGAATAGGGGATTGTGAAGGAAAAAGTCCTGCGGATGCAGAGCATATCGTATTCGCAGGACAGTTTATATTTTTTTTATAAAATAATTAGCACTCACCTCTTGACAGTGCTAACAATCAGGTGTATAACACAAATTGTAAACAGAAAAATAGAAATAAAAGAAATAAGTAAGAAAACTCATGATGGTTCTCCATCATTTGATATAGATGTCCAGTTTGGACCACAATTGAATAAGAGGGAGGAAGATATATGAACATTCAGAAATTTACACAGAAGTCCGTAGAAGCGATCAATGATTGTGAAAAACTTGCATATGAATATGGCAATCAGGAAATCGAGCAGGAACATCTGCTTGTTGCATTGCTGCAGCAGGAAGACGGACTGATTTTAAAATTGATAGAAAAAATGGATATCCAGAAAGAGCATTTCCTGGATAACGCCAAAAAACATCTCGCAGCAAGGGTAAAGGTATCCGGCGGTCAGGTCTATGTCGGACAGGACTTAAATAAAGTGCTGATCCATGCAGAGGACGAGGCAAAGCAGATGGGAGACGAATATGTTTCCGTAGAGCATTTATTCCTTGCACTGTTAAAATATCCGAACAAGGCGATGAAGGAGATCTTCAAAGAGTATGGGATCACGAGAGACCGGTTTTTACAGGCACTCTCAACCGTGCGCGGCAACCAGCGTGTTGTTTCGGACAATCCGGAAGCTACTTATGATACTCTTGAAAAATACGGTTACGATATGGTAGCGCGTGCAAAAGAGCAGAAACTTGATCCGGTCATCGGACGTGATGATGAGATCCGTAATGTAGTCCGCATCCTTTCCCGTAAGACGAAAAATAACCCGGTACTGATCGGTGAGCCTGGTGTAGGTAAGACCGCAGTCGTAGAGGGGCTTGCACAGCGTATCGTAAAAGGGGATGTGCCGGAAGGCTTAAAAGACAAAAAGTTATTTGCACTGGATATGGGTGCCCTGGTCGCAGGTGCGAAGTATCGTGGTGAATTTGAGGAGCGTTTGAAAGCGGTTCTTGATGATATCAAAAATTCTGACGGACAGATCATCCTGTTTATCGATGAGCTGCACACGATCGTCGGAGCCGGAAAAACGGACGGCGCAATGGATGCCGGACAGCTGTTAAAACCTATGCTTGCGCGTGGTGAACTGCATTGTATCGGTGCAACGACACTCGATGAGTACCGTGAATATATTGAAAAAGATGCAGCGTTAGAGCGAAGATTCCAGCCGGTCATGGTGGATGAACCGACGGTTGAGGATACGATCTCTATTCTGCGTGGTTTAAAAGAGCGCTACGAAGTGTTCCACGGTGTAAAGATCACAGACTCTGCGTTAGTATCGGCAGCAGTGCTCTCAAACCGTTATATTTCCGACCGTTTCCTGCCGGATAAAGCGATCGACCTTGTGGATGAGGCATGTGCCCTGATCAAGACAGAACTTGATTCCATGCCGACAGAACTTGATGAATTAAACCGTCGTGTCATGCAGCTTGAGATTGAGGAAACCGCATTAAAGAAAGAAACAGACAGGTTAAGTCAGGAGCGTCTCGCTGACCTGCAGAAAGAATTGGCAGAACTGCGCGATACGTTTAATACGAAAAAAGCGCAGTGGGAAAATGAAAAGAAATCGGTAGAAAAAGTCCAGAAACTGCGTGAGGAGATCGAGACAGTCAAAAATGAGATCAAGACCGCACAGCAGAATTATGATCTGGAAAAAGCAGCAGAATTGCAGTATGGCAAATTACCGCAGTTAGAAAAACAGTTGGAAGCCGAAGAAGAGGAAGTAAAAAACCGTGATCTTTCACTGGTACATGAAAATGTCAGCGAGGAGGAGATTGCACGTATTATTTCCCGCTGGACCGGTATCCCGGTTGCAAAACTGACGGAGAGTGAGAGAAACAAGACACTTCATCTCGATGAGGAACTGCACAAACGTGTCATCGGACAGGACGAGGGTGTCACAAAGGTTACAGAAGCAATCATCCGTTCCAAAGCAGGAATCAAAGATCCGACAAAGCCGATCGGTTCGTTCCTGTTCTTAGGACCTACCGGTGTTGGTAAGACGGAGCTCGCGAAGGCACTTGCGGCAAGTCTGTTTGACGATGAATCTAACATGGTGCGTCTTGATATGAGTGAGTATATGGAGAAATATTCTGTCTCCCGTTTAATCGGAGCGCCTCCAGGATATGTCGGATACGATGAGGGCGGTCAGCTCACCGAGGCAGTCCGCAGAAAACCATATTCCGTCGTACTGTTTGATGAGGTGGAAAAAGCACATCCGGATGTATTCAATGTGTTGTTACAGGTACTTGATGACGGACGTATCACTGATTCGCAGGGCAGGACTGTGGACTTTAAAAACACGATCATTATTATGACGTCAAACCTTGGTTCGGCGCATCTGCTCGAAGGAATTGATGATAACGGAGATATCAATCCGGAGTGTGAAGAAGCAGTCATGAACGAACTGAGAGGACACTTCCGTCCGGAATTTTTGAATCGTCTTGATGAGATCATCATGTTCAAGCCACTCACAAAAGGCAATATCGGAAACATCATCAATCTTCTGATCACAGATCTCAACAAACGTCTTTCTGACCGTGAGATCACTGTGGAGCTGACAGATGCAGCAAAGCAGTATATCGTGGACAACGGATACGATCCGGTTTACGGTGCAAGACCGTTAAAGCGTTTCTTACAGAAACATGTGGAGACACTTTCTGCAAAACTGATTCTTGCAGATGAGGTAAGGGAAGGCGATACGATCCTGATTGACGTGGAAGGAGACCATCTGACTGCGCGCGTAAAGTGACAGATTGTGGATGGTAGCGAGAGAATCAGACAATGTGCCTGAAGAGATAATTGCATAGATACAAAATAGAAAAAGAAGGACTTTATCCCCAAAACGGATAGAGTCCTTTTTTCAATATTTGTATTTTGAAGATGAAGGAACATGATGAGGAAGAAATCTGAAAAAATTTGTTTATTTGCTGTGTACTTTGCGCAGCAAAAGCGGTAACTCCACGATCAGCATGGCGATCCAGCCTGCAAGATAGGAATACGGTAGCGCCTCAATGCCAAGATGCATTTTAAAGACGAGAGGTGCGGCGGCAAGCACGCGGATTCCCATATTTACAAAACTGCTGATAAGTGTGATCTTTAAATCTCCGATGCCACGGAAATATCCCTGAATACCGTTTGTGACAGCCGGCAGGACATACATCAGGGAAATCAGGTGAAGGTAAATAACGCCGTGACCGATGACTTCCTCATCTTTGATAAAGCAGAGCATAAATTCTCTTGCAAATAAAAAGCAGAGTGCAAATACAATAAGCCCGTATATAATTTCAAGAATCATACCGCAGCGGAATCCTTCCCGCATGCGGTCTTTTTTTCCGGCACCTTTATTCTGTGCCATCAGGGCAGTCATGGCATGCGCAATATTCTGTTCCGGTGTGTAGGCAAAGTCGTCAATTCTGTTTACGATCGCAAATGCGGCTGCAACCGAAACACCCATGGTGTTAACGATTGCCTGGATGCCGAGTTTTCCAAGCTGTACAGTTGCCTGCTGTAATGCGGATGTCCAGCCATAGGCGATCGTGCGCATTAAGAGCGAGCGGTCAAATACCAGCCATTTTTTTCCGAGTCTTAATAAGGGCACTTTTTTCTGGATATAGATGACACAGAAAACGCAGCATAAGGCTTCGCTCAGCACGGTAGATACCGCGCAGCCGTTGCTGCCGGCTTTCAACACGACAACAAAAAACAGATCCCCTAAAATATTTAAAACGGCACTGATCATCAGAAAATAAAGCGGGGTATTGCTGTCACCGAGTGCACGCAGTGTGCTCGAAAAAAAGTTGTACAGAAAAGTAAAGACCAATCCTAAAAAGATGATCTGTAAGTATTCTGTTGTGAGGGATAAAATACCTGCATCCGCCTGCATTAAGATCAGGATCGGTCTTGCAAACAGGATACATGCTGTGGATAAGATCAACGAAAAAATAACGCCGGAGAGCATGGTGGTACTGATCTGGCGGTGCAGCGTGTCGTAATCTTTTGCCCCATACTGCATTCCCATTAAAATGCTGGCACCCATGCACAGTCCGTTTAAAAACAGGATCATCAGAGTGGAAATCGGATTGCAGATGCCGACAGCGGCAAGTGCTTCTTTTCCGACAAAATGCCCGACAATGATACTGTCTACGGCATTGTAGGTAAGCTGGAACAGGTTGCCGAGCACGAGCGGGATCGTAAAGCGGATCAGGATCGGCATGATTTTTCCGGTGGTAAGATCTTTGGTCATAGTGGTAAAAGTCCTTTTATTTGTAAGATAAATTAGTTCAAAAAATATTTCAACTCTTCTGCGCGGGCTTCATAATCTGCAACTCCGAGATCATAAAGATCCTGTTCTAAGGCAGCATCCTTGGAGAAAGTGCTAAGCGGCATATGGCGGCTTGGCGCAAAGATAAAAACATAGCCTTCTTTTTCTAGCCGGCAGGCAAGGTCGATGGATGCCTGATAATTAATATGCCGGTTGTCGATGCTTTGGATTGTTTTCGGATATTTATGCAGCATATGTTTATACAGCGGGCGGTGTGCCTCTGGTTTTTTTACGAAGTCCCTTGGATTTGAGAGGATAACGACCATTTTGGTACAGCCTTGTTCGATCGCATGGTGCAGCGGAATCGAATCGGCAACACCGCCGTCATAATAAAAATGTTCCCCTACTTTTACAGGACGGCAGAAACCGGGAAGAGCGCAGGTTGCCATAACCGTGCGGTAATCGTCGCGGATAATGTCATATTTGGAAAAATAAGCTGCACGCCCGGTTGCTGCATCGGTTGCAGTCATATAAAATTCAGCCGGATTTTCCATGACGGCAGAGTAATCAAGCGGATCTGCCCCATCGGAATTTGTCAGTGTCCCGTAAATATACTGCAGACCGAATAAGTTTCCAGTATGTACTAAACTTCGTACGCTTAAGTAGCGCGGATCACTTAGATGTTCCGTATAAAAACGGAGATTACGTCCCCGCTGCCCTGCAAGATAAGACAGCGTATTTGCAGCACCCGCAGATACGCCGATGCAGTAGGAAAATGTGATATCATCGTCTAAAAATTTATCCAGAATGCCGGCACTGTATGCGCATTTCATACCACCGCCTTCTACTACAAGTCCTGTTTTCATAGTGTTCCTTTCTTTGTATTTTGATAGGTGTCAAAATGAGCTTATGGACATTATACTTTATTTACTACAAATCGTTCAATACCAATATAAACAGATTTGCCGGTGTTTTTGTTTCGCCGGATGGAAGTATGGAAAGAAAGGCTTGTCTGCTGTAAAATTCAACCGCAGTTTTTGCAGTACATGAATTTTATTGACAATTTACCAAAACGTTGTTGATTTTTAAAATAGAGGATGATAATATAAATTTACCAAAACGTTTTGGTAACTGGACGCATGAACATAGACAAGAGAGAAAACACACAGGATGATATCGGAAAACTAAGAGCGAGAGAAAGTATGGAGGTGTAGAAATGTCATTAAAAGGACTTATTTTTGATCTGGACGGGGTGATCGTGTTTACAGATCAGTATCATTATAAAGCATGGAAACAGATGGCTGATGAGAAAGGTATTTATTTCGATCAGGAGATCAATAACCGGCTGCGCGGAGTGAGCCGTATGGATAGCCTGGAAATTATTCTGGAAAGATATGAGGGACATCCGTTAAGCGATGAGGAGAAACAGAAGATGGCGGAAGAGAAGAATGATATTCGGATGGAACAAATATTAAAAAATCCAAACCAGATCCGGAAGTTTTCTTAAAAGCAGCAGAGTTTCTTGGCTTGAAGCCGGAAGAGTGCGGTGTTGTGGAAGATGCATATGCGGGAATTGATGCAGCAGTTTCCGGTCATATGACAGCAATTGCGATCGGCGATGCGGCAGGTTATGACAAAGCAGATTATAAGCTGTCTACATTTAAAGATTTACTGGACATTGCAAAATAAGAATTACAAGTAATATAAACAGGAAAAATATGGATGGAATTGCTTGCTTTGCAGTTGGAATATCATGATAAAATGTGATAAGATGGTTACAAATCACTGAAAAATGTAATGCAATGGGGGAGCATATGGCGAAAGACAGAAAGTTATATCTGAATGAAAGAACGACGATACGTGATGTCGCACAGGAGGCAGGAGTATCACTGACTACGGTATCCCATGCACTGAACGGCTATAAAGATGTGAGTGAAAAGACCAGACAGAAAGTCATGGAGGTGGCAAGACGACTGGATTATATACCGGATGAGGCTGGCCGTTCACTAAGAGGCATACAGAAGAAGACAATTGCACTGCTGCTTGCCGGGGAATTGCCGGAAGAAGATCCGAGCGGTATTATGTTTGGACTTACGAGTGGAATTTATAAGATTGCCCAGAAAATGGAGTATGAATTTACGATTCTTACAATGCCGACAAACAAGCAGATAAAAATCAGTTTTGGGCAGATCTGCAAGAAAAAGAAACTGGCTGGAATCATAGTTGACGGGCTTGCTATGGATATGCCGTACTATGAGCAGATTAAAAACAGTGAGATTCCATGCGTCCTTGTGGATGTTGCGCTGGAAAGCGACCATGTATGTGAGGTTTCCGTTGATAATGAGAAAGCATCTTTTGAAGAAGTAGAACATCTTATTGAGAATGGATGCCGTAATATTGCAATGCTTTCCGGTAAGAAGATGGCGCAGGTGTCAGAACGCAGAGAGTGTGGATACAGGCGTGCATTAGAGAAACATGGACTCCATATCCGGGAAGAATGGATCGAGGACTGTCTGTTTGAGCAGAAAATAGCAGTTCAAAAGTCAATAGAATTAAAAAAAAGCTATCCGGAGATTGATGCTTTTTTTTGTGTGAGTGACAGCATTGCGATTGGAGCAATTGAAGGCATGGGACAGCTTGGAGTACGGGTGCCGGATGATGTAGCAATAGCAGGGTTTGATGATTATACGGTTTCACAGTATATTCACGGAGGGATTACATCGATTAAGCAGTATCCTTACAAAATGGGCGTAGCGTGTGCGAATACGGTCATCAGCATGATTGAAGGAAACCGTGTACCAGACTGGATACCAATGGAATACAAACTTATGAAACGCGCATCAACAAAGAAATGAGCTTGTGAAAATTATATAAAAGTAAACAATAAAATTCGTGAAACATGATGAAAAAACAAAAAAATGCACAAAAGACTTGAAAACCAAAACGTTTTAGTTTTTTACTTTATACTAATATTTCAAACAGTTTTTTCTTAAAGAAGATTTTTCAAAATGTAAAAATACGAAAGGATGTGTAATAGACGATGAAACAGCAGTTCATATGTGAAAGAAGACCAAAAGCAGATCCGCGGAATATTGTTCTTGGAAAAAATTACCGTATTACATTTCTGACGGACAGGCTGGTCAGATTTGAATATAATGAATCCGGTGCATTTGTGGATGAGGCTTCGCAGGTAATATGGTACAGGGATTTAGAAGAGGTTCCTTTTGAGATAAAGCAGAAAAATAACTTTCTGGAGATCCAGACAAAAAGCATACGGATACGCTATGATGAGAGAGCATTTGATGAGAGCATCCTGAGTGTGAAGCTGAAAAAACCGGACAATGGATGTGATCTGGAATGGTATTATGGCAGAAAAGAGGATCGTAATCTTTTCGGAACTGCCCGTACGCTCGATGAAGCAGACGGCAGGATCAGACTGGAAAAAGGAATTCTTTCCAGGGATGGATTTGCAGTATTAGATGATTCAAAAACGATTTTACTTACCGAGGATGGCTGGATCAAAGAGAGAAAACAGGGAGGAGAGGATTTCTATCTGTTTGCCTATGGTCATGATTACCGGGGCGCGGTAAAAGATTTTTTTAGGGTTACCGGCCGTGTCCCAATGCTTCCAAAATATGCACTTGGAAACTGGTGGAGCAGATATTACGAGTATTCACAGGATGAGTATCAGAGACTGATGGATCGTTTCTTAGCGGAAAAAATCCCGTTTTCGGTGGCAGTCATTGACATGGACTGGCATATCACAGATATTGACAAGAAGTATGGTTCCGGCTGGACCGGTTATACATGGAACAGGGATCTGTTTCCGGATCCGGGGAGTTTTATGGATAATCTGCATGACAGGGGAATGAAAGTGACTTTAAATGTGCATCCGGCACTCGGTATCCGGGAATGCGAAAGTATGTATAAAGAAATGGCAGAGGCAATGGGAATGGATCCGGCAGCCGGAGAACCGGTTGAATTCGATATTACAGATCCGGAGTTTCTGGAAAATTATTTTGAGATCGTACATCATCCGCTTGAGGAAGAGGGGGTTGATTTCTGGTGGCTGGACTGGCAGCAGGGTGGACATACGGCAGTGAAAGAGTTAGATCCGCTTTGGATGCTGAATCATTACCATTATCTTGACAGTGGACGGGATGGAAAAAGAAAAATGACATTTTCACGTTATGCAGGTCCTGGTTCTCACAGATATCCGGTAGGTTTTTCCGGGGATACAGTTGTAACGTGGGAGTCTCTTGATTTCCAGCCTTATTTTACAGCAACGGCATCAAATATTGGATATGGATGGTGGAGTCATGATATAGGCGGACATATGCTTGGAATCCGGTCAGATGTTATGGAGGCACGCTGGTATGAGTTAGGGACATTTTCCCCGATCAACAGGCTGCACAGTACAAAAATGTCGTTCAGTGGAAAAGAACCATGGAATTTCAGACCGGAAGTAGAACATGCGATGGGAGAAGCCCTGCGCTTAAGGCACCAGTTACTGCCTTATCTTTACACTATGAACTATCTGGCATACAAAGAATACCGCCCGGTCATTGCACCAATGTATTACGATTATCCGGAAAAGGAACAGGCATATCCGGTTCAGGATCATTCTTTTGTTGAGGGAGTAAGCAACAACCAGTATCTTTTTGGAACAGATATGATTGTTGCACCGATTACAAGTGACCAGATAGCGAGTTTAAATCAGGGAAAAGTAAAAGCGTGGATACCGGAAGGCTGTTACCACGATTTCTTTACCGGATTGATCTATAAAGGTGAGAAAGTAATGTGGATGTTCCGCGGCATTAACAGTATTCCGGTGCTTGTAAAAGCAGGGGGCATCATTCCGATGCAGAAAGAGCTGTTCGGAAAAGATTTTCTGAAAAATCCGGAAGAACTTATCATAAGAGTCTATGGCGGAGCGGATGGCAATTATACACATTATGAGGATGACGGTGAGACCGAGGATTATAAAGATGGCAGGAGCTGTTGCTTTACATCCATGCATTTTGACTGGGAAAGAGGGGCGTTCACAATCGAAGGGGCAGCCGGACAGACAGATCTGATCCCGGAATTCCGGGATTATACAGTGGAACTGTGTGGAGTGAAAGAGGCAGTGCCTAAAGTATACATAAGTGGAAAAGAAATCAAAATAACGTATGAATATCAGTGGAAGAAGGGATGTATCAGAATCCACATTCCGAAAGTGTCAGTGGATGAAAAAGTGGAAATTGTTTTTGAACAGAAACTGACATTAAATGACAACCATACACTGGAGCGTGTGTATGATCTGCTGAATCAGGCACAGGACAGTAATCTTGCAAAAGAGTCTGCATACCGGCTTTTAAGTAGTGGAAAAAATCTGGCAGATATCTTAGGCGAGCTTGAGACGACGAATTTAAAAAAAGAGATCAGACTGGCAGTCATTGAGATCATGACCGCTGATTTATAAGGAGAAAAAAGATGCAGAAAGCATGGTGGAAAGAAGCAGTTGTTTATCAGATTTATCCAAGGAGTTTTATGGATAGTAACGGAGATGGAATCGGAGACCTTCAGGGGATCATAAAAAAATTAGACTATATAAAGAATCTCGGTATCACAGTTATCTGGGTATCCCCGATCTATAAATCTCCAAATAAAGATAACGGATATGATATCAGCGATTATCAGGCTATAATGGATGAGTTCGGGACAATGGAAGATTTTGATGAATTATTAAAAGAAATTCATCAAAGAGGAATGAAACTGGTAATGGATCTGGTTGTCAACCATACATCTGACCAGCATAAATGGTTTCTGGAAAGCAGAAAATCAAAAGATAATAAATACCGCGATTATTATATCTGGAAAGATCCGGTAGATGGTCATGAACCGACAAACTGGGGATCATATTTCAGTGGATCTGCATGGCAGTTTGATGAGACAACCGGACAGTATTATCTGCATCAGTTTGTGCCGGAACAGCCTGATCTTAACTGGGATAATCCTGTGGTAAGAAAAGAAGTTTTTGATATGATGACATGGTGGTGTGAAAAAGGCATTGATGGATTCCGGATGGATGTGATCAGTCTGATCAGTAAGCCGGAAGAATACAAAGATGGTCCGGTAAAAGAAGGGGAAAAATATTCTTTTTGTGGTGCAGTCACAGCCAATGGACCTCATGAACATGAATATCTTCAGGAGATGAACCAAAAAGTATTAAGCAGGTATAACCTTCTGACAGTGGGTGAAACATCATGCGTTACGCTCGAAGAGGCAAAAAAATATGCGCGAAGCGATGGAAAAGAGTTAAGCATGGTATTCCAGTTTGAGCATATGGATGTGGATTCGGATGAACATGGAAAGTGGACAGATAAGAAACTTTATCTTCCGGATCTCAAAGAAGTTTTAAACCGCTGGCAGAAAGGGTTAGAGGAAGTAGCATGGAACAGTCTGTACTGGAACAATCATGACCAGCCAAGGGTTGTTTCGAGATGGGGAAATGATTCCGGGGAATACAGGGAACTTTCAGCAAAGATGCTTGCAACCTGTCTTCACATGATGCAGGGAACACCGTATGTATATCAGGGGGAAGAACTTGGAATGACCAATATGCATTTTTCGGATGTGTCTGAATGTGACGATATAGAAGAAAAAAATATTTATATAGATCTTGTTACCGATACAAAAGTATATACGCATGATCAGATGATGGACATTATCAGTAAGAAAGGACGGGATAATGCAAGGACACCTATGCAGTGGGATGATTCAGAAAATGCAGGATTTACCACGGGAACGCCGTGGTTTGCCGTGAATCCGAATTATAAAACGATCAATGCGGCTGCTCAGGTGGAAGATCCGGATTCCATATACAATTACTACAGGAAACTCATAGAACTGCGCAAAGAGGAAGAAGTGATCGTTTATGGAACGTTCGACGGACTTGAAGATGCAGATGAAAATCTTTACATTTATACAAGATCATCCGAGAATAAAAAAATACTGGTAATCTGCAATTTCACGGAAAAAGAACTGGATGTTCCGGCTTCTATTGCGGATATGGTAAAAGAAAACCGGGGAATTCTGATAGGAAACTATAAAGATATTTCAGAAAAAATCCGTCCGTATGAAGCGGTAGTATACCTGACAAAATAGGATAATTTACGAAAAAAAACGAAAAAAATTAACTGGACGAACTGAAAAGGGAGAGGTATACTAGGCGGGTAACAGGATGATTCTTTGAACAGACAAGGCTATGAAGGATGTATGGTATCGATGAAAAGAAAGATTGGTTCTTCTACTTATTTTAATGATGAATTGGTATATGACGGTAACGATCTGGGGGCTGTATATACAAAAGAAAAGACAACATTTCGTATATGGACACCTGCTGCCGGGAAAGTATCGCTTAACTTATATGAGCAGGGCGATGGTGACAATTTGATAGAAACAATTCCAATGACAGCAGATGTCAAAGGAACCTGGGTGTGTGAAAAGACAGGAGACCTGAATGGTGTATATTATACTTATTCAGTACAGATCGGTAATAAAGTAAATGAAGTTGTTGATTTATATGCAAGAAGTGCAGGCGTAAATGGCAACAGAGGTGAGATCCTTGATCTGCAAGCTACCGATCCGGATGGATTTGATGCAGATGTCAGACCGGCATTTAATAATGCAACAGATGCAGTGATTTATGAAGTACATATTCGTGATCTGTCTTCCGATGCTTCTTCCGGGATTCGGAATGCAGGTAAGTTTCTTGGACTGACAGAGCGCGGAACAAAGAACAGGGAAGGGCTGGCTACAGGACTTGATCATATTCTGGATCTTGGAGTGACTCACGTACAGATTCTGCCGAGCTGTGATTATGCTACTGTAGATGAAACAAAGCCAGATACAGCGCAGTTCAACTGGGGCTATGATCCTAAGAATTATAATGTGCCGGAAGGTTCTTACAGTACAGATCCATATCATGGGGAAGTACGCGTCAATGAAATGAAGCAGATGATTAAGACACTTCATGAAAATGGAATCCGCGTGAATATGGATGTTGTATATAATCATACTTATCATCTGGCAGATTCATGGTTTCAGAAGACAGTGCCTGATTATTACTACAGAAAGAATGGCAATCATTATTCAGATGGCTCAGGCTGTGGGAATGAAACAGCCTCAGAGCGTGCCATGATGCGCAAGTATATCGTAGATTCTGTTGTATACTGGGCAACGGAATATCATATAGATGGTTTCCGGTTTGACTTGATGGGCGTACATGATCTGGATACCATGAAGGCTGTCAGAAAAGCACTGGATCAGGTGAGTCCTGACATTATGGTATATGGTGAAGGATGGACTGGAGGAGAATCTGCATTGCCGGCAGCACAGCTGGCAACGAAGAACAATATTTACCGGCTGGATCGTGTGGGTGCTTTCAGTGATGATATCCGTGATGGGATCAAAGGCAGTGTATTTGATTTTCTGGACAAAGGTTTTGTAAGCGGCAAAGATGATATGGAAGAAAACATTAAATTCAGTGTTGTAGCAGCGACCCCGCATTCGCAGGTTACGCTCACAAAGGCTGGTGATAAGTGTACGAACTGGTCGGGACAGCCGGGACAGAGTATTAATTATATATCCTGCCATGATAATCTGACATTCTGGGATAAGCTTGCCATTTCCAATGCAGATGACAGTGAGGCTGACAGAGTGAAGATGAATAAGCTGGGAAGCGCGGTTCTTTTTACTTCGCAGGGTGTACCATTTATGCAGGCTGGTGAAGAGATGCTTCGCTCTAAGCCAAATGAGAAGTCTGAGACTGGATTTGATGAGAACAGCTATTCTTCCCCTGATGCAACGAACAGCATTAAGTGGGATAATAAAGGTAACGTAATGGATGTTTATGAATATTATAAAGGTCTGATCGCATTCCGTAAGGCACACAGTGCACTGCGCATGACAACAGCCGCTGCAATTCAGAATAATCTTACCTTTATGACTGGACTTGATGCAAATGTCGTAGCCTATACCATTCAGGGTGAGGTACAGGGAGAAACGGCACAGAATATTGCAGTCATCTATAATGGAAATCCGGATGCAGTCACAGTAAACTTACCTGCCGGGACGTGGGATATTTGTGTCAATGGTAAAAAGGCAGGATGCAGATCTCTTGGAACGGCGGAAGGTTCTGTTACTGTCGAAGGTATCTCTGCGCTGGTTCTGGTACAGGGAGATGATACCGTAAGCAAAGTGCCGGCAGAGGATGCATAGGCAGACACGGCAGTCAGATAGACAAAGAGAGAAAATTGTTACTGTTCACAGGTAGGCATTTTCTGAACTGAAAATGCCGTATGATACAGTGGTGGCAGCAGATTTTGCCGATTTGGAATGCGAAGCATCGGCAAAATCCGTTACTGGAACGAGGTACGAGTGAACAGTAACAGAAAATTGTATGAGATTGTATGAGATGTGCAAAAAAAATTGAATATTTATCAGGGAGACGATATAATAGAATGCGGAGGAAACAAAGCATGTCATTTACACATCTGCACGTCCATACAGAGTACAGCCTTTTGGACGGTTCAAATAAGATAAAAGAATATATTTCAAGAGTCAAAGAACTTGGGATGAACAGCGCCGCCATCACAGATCATGGTGTGATGTACGGCGTGATTGATTTTTATAAGGCAGCAAGGGCAGCCGGAATCAAGCCGATCTTAGGCTGTGAGGTATATGTAGCGCCTGGATCGAGATTTGACAGGGAGCTTTCCCATGGAGATGACCGTTATTATCATCTGGTACTTTTAGCAGAGAATAACAAAGGTTACCAGAACCTGATGAAGATCGTTTCCAAAGGATTTGTGGAAGGATATTACTACAAACCACGTGTGGATATGGAAGTTTTAGAAACTTATCATGAGGGAATCATTGCATTAAGTGCCTGTCTTGCCGGTGAGGTGCAGCGCTATCTGGTACGTGGGCTTTATGAGGAAGCAAAAGAGACTGCATACAAATATGAAAAATGTTTTGGAAAAGGCAACTTCTTTTTAGAACTGCAGGATCATGGAATACCGGAACAAAAGACAGTCAATGCAGGACTGATGCGGATGAGCCAGGAGACAGGTATTGAACTGGTGGCGACGAACGACGTGCATTATACTTATGCCGAGGATGCCGAGCCGCATGATATTTTACTCTGTCTGCAGACCGGAAAAAAACTGTCCGACGAAAACCGCATGCGTTATGAGGGCGGGCAGTATTTTGTGAAATCTGAGGAGGAGATGCGCGCGCTGTTTCCGTATGCGGCACAGGCGATTGACAACACACAGAAGATCGCGGACCGCTGCAATGTGGAGATTGAATTTGGAGTGACCAAGCTGCCACATTTTGATGTGCCGGAGGGGTATGATTCGTGGACTTACCTGAACAAACTCTGTCATGAGGGGCTGGTAAGACGTTACCCGGACAAGCATGAGGAGCTTTTGCCGAAGCTTGACTATGAGCTTTCTGTCATCCAGAAGATGGGGTATGTCGATTATTTCCTGATCGTGTGGGATTTTATCAACTATGCAAGAACACACGGCATTCCGGTTGGCCCTGGAAGGGGAAGTGCGGCGGGAAGCCTTGTGTCTTATACAACAGGCATTACCAATATTGATCCGATCCGTTATAACCTGCTGTTTGAGCGGTTCTTAAATCCGGAACGTGTGACCATGCCGGATATCGATATTGACTTCTGCTATGAGAGACGAAGTGAAGTCATTGATTACGTTATTGAAAAATACGGAAAAGACTGTGTAACGCAGATCGTTACCTTCGGTACGTTAGCGGCGCGCGGTGTCATCCGTGATGTCGGACGTGTCATGGATCTGCCGTATAATTTCTGTGATACGATTGCAAAAAATATTCCAAACGAGCTCAATATCACGATCGACAAAGCACTCATAATGAACCCGGAACTGCGTTCCATGTATGAGTCGGATGAGACGGTAAAAAGACTGATCGACATGGCGAAAAGACTAGAAGGTCTGCCGCGCCATACCTCCATGCATGCCGCCGGAGTCGTAATCTCCCAGAAGGCAATGGACGAATATGTGCCTCTGTCGAGAAGTTCCGATGGCACGATCACAACACAGTTTGTCATGACCACGATCGAGGAACTCGGACTTTTAAAAATGGATTTCCTTGGACTTCGTACTTTAACGGTCATCAGTGATGCGGTCAAGCTTGTGGAAAAAAATCATGGAATAAAAATTGATGTGGATAACATTGATTATAACGATAAAAAAGTATTAGATTCGATCGGAACCGGAAGATGCGACGGTGTATTCCAGTTAGAAAGTGCGGGCATGAAAAACTTCATGAAGGAGTTAAAACCGCAGAGCTTAGAGGATGTTATCGCCGGTATCTCCCTTTATCGTCCGGGTCCGATGGACTTTATCCCCAAATACATCAAGGGAAAAAATGAACCGGAGAGTGTGACCTATGTCTGCAAAGAATTAGAGCCAATCTTAGAGCCGACCTATGGCTGTATCGTTTATCAGGAGCAGGTTATGCAGATCGTGCAGAACCTCGCCGGTTATACAATGGGACAGGCAGATAACATCCGCCGTGCCATGAGTAAAAAGAAGCAGTATGTCATTGACGCGGAGCGTCAGAACTTTGTCTATGGCAATGAAGAGCAGGGCATCAAAGGCTGTATCGCAAACGGAATCAGCGAGCAGGCGGCAAACCAGATCTACGATTCCATGGTCGATTTTGCCAAATATGCATTTAACAAATCCCACGCGGCAGCTTATGCGGTGGTTGCTTATCAGACGGCGTATTTAAAATATTATTATCCGGTTGAATTTATGGCGGCGCTCATGACGTCTGTGATCGACAATACAAGAAAAGTTGCAGAGTATATTTATTCCTGCCGCCAGATGGGAATTAAGGTACTTTCTCCGGACATCAATGAGGGAGAAGGACGCTTTTTGGCAACGAAAGATGGAATACGCTATGGCATGTATGCGATCAAGAGTATCGGCAGACAGGTCATTGATATCATTTTAGCAGAAAGAGAGGCAAACGGTAAATATATCACACTTTCTGATTTTTTAAGCCGTGTTGCCGGGCGGGAGGTCAATAAGCGTGCGGTCGAAAACCTGATCAAAGCCGGAGCCTGCGATGGATTAGACGGCAACAGACAGCAGATGCTCTTAGTATATAATACGCTGATCGACAACCTGAACCAGGAAAAGAAAAATTCACTTGCAGGGCAGATGTCTTTATTTGACCTTGTATCCGAAGAGGAAAAAAAAGCGTATGAAGTCCGTTTCCCGAATGTGGAGGAATACAGCAAAGAGATCAAACTTGGTTTTGAGAAAGAAGTCCTTGGAATTTACCTAAGCGGTCATCCTTTGGAGGAATATGAGGAAAAATGGCGCAAAAATATCAGTGCAGTGACGGCAGATTTTATGCTGGATGAAGAAACAAATGCGGTAAAGATTAAAGATAACCAGAGTGTTGTCATCGGCGGCATCATTACTGAAAAGACGATCAAATACACAAAGCAGAATAAAGCGATGGCATTTATCACGATCGAGGATCTGTTTGGAACTGTGGAAGTTATCATTTTCCCGCGTGATTACGAGAAATACAGCCGCTATTTAAACGAAGATGAAAAAGTATTTGTCGCAGGACATGCCAACGTCGAGGAAGATAAAAACGGAAAACTGATCTGTGAAAAAATCTATTCCTTTGATGATACAAAACGCGAACTATGGCTTCAGTTTGCGACAAAAGAAGCGTTTGAGGAAAAAGAAAAAGAATTGTATTCCCTGCTCTATGGTTCGGACGGAAATGATGAGATTGTGATCTATATTGCGTCGCCGCGTGCCATGAAAAGATTAGGCCAAAATTACAATATTCATATCAATCCGGAGCTTGTCGGTAACTTGACGGAATTTTTGGGCGAAAAAAATGTAAAAATTGTTGAAAAGAGCATTGAAAAGAAGTAACAAAGAGATTAAAATAGTAAAGATTAGAAAAATGGGTATATTATTTTAGGAGGGAACGATAAATGGCAAAAGAGATTAATACAATCGGTGTGCTGACAAGTGGTGGCGATGCGCCGGGAATGAACGCAGCCATTCGTGCAGTTGTAAGGGAAGCAATTGCAAAGGGAAAGAAAGTAAAAGGAATCAAGAGAGGTTATGCAGGACTTCTTCAGGAAGAGATCATTGATATGGAAGCAAAAGATGTTTCCGATATCATCCAGCGTGGTGGTACGATTTTACAGACAGCCCGTTGTATGGAGTTTACAACAGCAGAAGGACAGAAACGCGGTGCAGAGATCTGTAAGAAACATGGCATTGACGGAATTATTGTTATCGGTGGTGACGGTTCTTTTAAAGGTGCCCAGAAGCTGGCAGGACTTGGAATCAATACGATTGGTCTTCCGGGAACGATCGATCTTGATATCGCATGTACTGAGTACACGATTGGTTTTGATACAGCAGTAAATACAGCAATGGAAGCAATTGACAAAGTCCGTGATACATCAACATCCCATGAGCGTTGCAGTATCATTGAGGTTATGGGACGTGGTGCAGGTTATATCGCATTATGGTGTGGTATTGCAAACGGTGCCGAGGATATCCTGCTTCCGGAAAAATATGACTATGACGAGCAGAAATTAGTCAACCACATCATTGAGAACCGTAAACGTGGTAAACAGCATCATATCATTGTAAATGCTGAGGGAATCGGACATTCTTCCAGTATGGCAAAGAGAATCGAAGCTGCAACCGGTATCGAGACACGTGCAACTATCTTAGGTCACATGCAGCGTGGTGGAAGCCCGACATGTAAAGACCGTGTATATGCATCAACCATGGGTGCTTTAGCAGTAGATTTACTCTGCGAAGGCAAGACAAACCGTGTTGTTGGATACCGTCATGGTGATTTCGTTGATTATGATATCGACGAGGCACTTGCAATGACAAAGGAGATTCCGGAATATCAGTACGAGATCAGCAGAAACCTTTCTCTGTAATACAAGACAATAGATCGTTGATCTATTGTACAAGACAGTAGATGATGAACTATACAATCTGATGTTATATTACATAAATTTGATAGTTTTTGCATTTTAGAGAGAAATCCGTTATACTTAGCGACAGGTATAACGGATTTTTTAGTGAGGGAAATTATGATTACAAGTACATCAAACCAGCAGATGAAAAATTTGACACTGCTCATGAAAAAAGCAAAAGCCAGAAATGAACAGGGTGTTTTCGTGGCAGAGGGAAGAAAAATGTTTTTAGAGGCCCCGGTGGAATGGGTGAAACAGGTTTATGTTTCCGAGAGTTTTTATGAAACATGTATGCAGGGCAATATGCAGGATTGCATGAAATCATGCACACCAAAACATGGGGAAGAAAAACTGAACAGAAAAGTACTGGAACGTTTGAATGAAACCGGCTATGAGATCGTCTCCGACAATGTGTTTAAAAGTGTTTCCGACACACAGACACCGCAGGGAATCCTCTGTGTGATAAAGAAACCGGAGTATGCATTAGAGAAACTGATCAAAGGGGAACAGACGCATCTTCTGATCTTAGAGAGCATCCAGGATCCGGGAAATCTCGGCACGATGGTGCGTACCGGTGAGGGGGCAGGCATCACAGGGGTGATCATGAACCAGACGACTGTGGATCTGTTTAATCCGAAAACCATCCGTTCCACGATGGGAAGCATTTACCGGGTTCCTTTTTTCATCACGAAAGATCTTGCGGGGACGATTTCATCACTCAAAGAGCAGCAGGTCAATGTCTATGCGGCGCACCTTAAGGGCACACTTTCCTATGAAGAGCCGGACTATAAGAAAAAGACGGCGTTTCTCATCGGAAATGAGGGAAACGGATTGTCGGATGAGATCGCAGATTTGGCAGATACTTATATTAAGATTCCAATGCAGGGACAGGTGGAATCCTTAAATGCGGCAATCTCCGCATCACTTCTGATGTATGAGACGGGACGGCAGAGAAGACACGGATCAACAATAAAAATGGAGAGATAACAATTCATGAGAATCTGGTTTAAAATGATGAAGGGTACGCACCTGATCAAAGACATGACAGTGACAGATGAGTCAGATGATACGAGAACGCACAAAATTTTCAAGGCGTTAGATGAGGTATGTTATGCATTTGACCTTGGAAAACCGATCTGGTTAGATGCGAATGTGGAAGAGTTTAAGAGGCATGCAAAGACACGTTTTACGCAGGATTGTTTTATTGAGCATGTGGATTTTGATTTTCTGGAGATGCATGTGATCGAGGAGGATTAAAGGGAGAACATCCCAATATGGAGGACATGTTGTATGGCGCTGGAAAATAAGCTTGGAATTAAAAGTTCCGCAGAACTCGCGCGTGAAGAGGAACGTATCAGTAAAAAGAAGGCAGTAGAACTGTTTGAAAATGGTATGCTCGAGAAACTTGAGGCGGGAAAGTTTCAAACGTTATGTGAGATTCATAAATATTTATTTGATGATATCTATGACTTTGCAGGAAAAATCCGAACCGTAAATATATCAAAAGGCAATTTCAGATTTGCACCGCTTATGTATCTTGAAACAGCAATTAAAAATGTAGACAAAATGCCACAGAACACATTTGATGAGATTGTTGAAAAATATGTGGAAATGAACATTGTGCATCCGTTCCGTGAAGGAAATGGAAGAAGCATGCGCATCTGGCTGGATATGATGTTAAAAAAACAGATCGGACAGGTAGTAGACTGGAGTAAGATAGAAAAAGAAGATTATCTGATGGCGATGGAACGCAGTCCGATCAAAGATATTGAAATTAAATATATTTTAAATGCAGCACTTACCGATCAGATCAATGACCGGGAAATTTATATGAAAGGTATTGACCATAGTTATTATTATGAGGGATATGTCACGTATAAGACGGAAGAGTTGTAGGGACAACATCCCTTGCTTTTTTCTCCCCTCTGTGCTACACTGTCACAAGCTGACAAGACACATGTTAACCACATGAAAAACAGCAAAGAGGAGTAAGAAACTCCGGATTGGAGAGATTATGGAAAAAGTAAAGGCATTTTGTAAAAGGAAAAATATTGAGATATCCGTCAAACGTTATCTGATTGATGCACTTGGTGCGATGGCACAGGGATTATTTGCATCGCTTTTGATCGGAACGATCATCAGTACACTTGGAACGCAGCTTAATATTCCGATTCTTGTGACAGTCGGAACTTACGCGAAAGCGGCAGTCGGACCGGCAATGGCGATCGCAATCGGATATGCCCTGCAGGCAGCGCCTTTAGTACTGTTTTCACTTGCGGCAGTCGGTGCGGCGGCAAATGAACTTGGCGGGGCAGGTGGGCCGCTTGCGGTACTTGTGGTTGCAATTTTTGCAGCAGAATTCGGAAAAGCAGTTTCCAAAGAGACAAAAATCGATATTATTGTCACTCCGTTTGTGACCATTTTTGTCGGGGTCGCGCTTTCTATCTGGTGGGCTCCGGCGATCGGTGCGGCAGCGAGTGCAGTTGGCAATGCGATCATGTGGGCAACGGAACTGCAGCCGTTTTTCATGGGAATCATTGTATCAGTGATCGTAGGAATCGCACTGACACTGCCGATCAGCAGTGCTGCGATCTGTGCCGCACTTGGACTTACCGGTCTTGCAGGAGGGGCAGCACTTGCAGGATGCTGTGCACAGATGGTTGGATTTGCAGTGGCAAGTTTCCGCGAAAATAAATGGGGCGGACTGTTTGCACAGGGAATCGGTACATCGATGCTTCAGATGGGAAATATCGTAAAAAATCCACGTATCTGGCTGCCGGCGACATTGGCGTCTGCAATCACCGGACCGATCGCAACGTGTCTGTTCCATTTACAGATGAATGGTGCAGCAGTTTCCTCCGGTATGGGAACCTGTGGACTGGTCGGACAGATCGGTGTCTATACCGGGTGGATTGCAGATATTGAAGCGGGAAGCAAAACAGCCATCACACCAATGGACTGGATCGGACTGATCTTAGTCAGTTTTATTCTGCCGGGCATTTTATCATGGCTTTTTAGTGTGCTGTTCCGTAAAATCGGCTGGATCAAAGAAGGTGATATGAAGCTGGACTTATAAATCGGTAAAAGTTTAGAAATAAATCCCCAATAATAAGGAAAGTATGGTATACTGTAAATAGTAGTCATTACAGGGACGCTATGTATAAAATTACATTTTGCGCTGCAAAATAAGGAGGATTTTTATGGATAAGCCATTCACCTTAAGTGAGGGCGTTGACAGTTGGAACACGATTATTTTTTTATACAATTCCGCATTGAAGGAGGTACGTACCAAAGTTGAAATCTTAAACGATGAGTTTCAGCAGGTACATCAGTACAACCCAATAGAATATATTAAGTCAAGGATCAAGACGCCTGAGAGTATTGTGAAAAAGTTAAAGCGTTACGGATATGAGTCGTCGATCGACAATATGGTTAATTATGTCAATGACATTGCAGGTATCCGTATTGTCTGCTCTTTTACTTCTGATATTTATAAGCTTGCAGAGATGATTGGAAAACAGAACGATCTGACCGTTATTTCCATCAAGGATTACATTAAAAATCCGAAGGAGAGCGGTTATAAAAGTTATCATATGCTTGTAACTGTTCCGATATTTTTATCGGACTGCGTGATCGATACCAAGGTGGAGATACAGATCCGGACGATGGCGATGGATTTCTGGGCAAGCTTAGAGCATAAGATCTATTACAAATTTGAGGGAAATGCGCCCGGCTATATCAGCAGGGATCTAAGAGAATGTTCCGATATTGTTTCTATGCTGGATGCAAAGATGCTCCAGCTAAATGAAGCAATCATACAGGCGAAAGAAGCACAGGAGGAGCAGACGGGTGCAGTATAATTACGACTTCGAGATTATGTCACTCGTCATTTTTGTGGTTATCAGCGGTCATTTCCTGTTGATCAGACAGTTCCCAACGGTTAAGTCGAAAGTATTTGGCAGACTGCTTTGGGTGTGTCTTGGCGAGTGTATCGCAAATATTTTATCATGTATTGGACTGGCAAATGCAGCAATCGTTCCGCTAATCTGGAACGAATTGTTTGCGTTTGCTTTTTTTGCGTTGGAAGGAGCGGCTTCTTATCTGATGTTCCGCTATATGGAAGAGGTATGCAGCTTTTCCGGAGTAGCAGGTCGGATGATAAAATACATGGGAAAAGTCCCGTTTTTCTTTTTCGAGATCATGCTTTTAGCGACACCGTGGATGGGCTTTTTCTTTTATTTTAAAGATGGCAGCTATTATCAGGGAAATTTTGCATGGTTTGGCTATGTGTATATTGGATACTATTTTTTTATGAACCTGCTTCTTGTGTTTTTGGGGAGAGCGCGTATTGAGACGCGGATCAAGGTAATCGTTATCTTATACAGTATTGTGGCAGTTCTTATGGTGGTGCTTCAGTATGAGAGAAAAGAAATGCTGCTTACCAGTGCGGCAAATATGCTGTTTATTCTGATGATCTATATGGCAATGCAGAATCCGTCTGCTTATATTGACAGTGAAACCAGAACCAGTGATGAGCAGGCATTTCTGATCCAGATGAAAAATGTAACGGAGCAATCCGGCAAAAAAGTATTTTTTGTGGTACATATCAGACAGATGCATCATATCGAAATGCTTTTAGGATATGAAAACAGCAGGCGGCTGTTTGCCGAAGTGGGACATTATCTTACCGCACTGTGTGGAAAGTTCTGTGTGTTTCGCAATGCGGAGGATACATTTACCATTCTGCTGGATGAGGGAAAAGAAGAACACATAAAGGGGCAGATCAAAAAAAGATTTGAACAGGATTTTCATGTGTCTGGCAATTCGATTTCTTTAAATGAGATCATGATCACCCTGCATTATCCAAGAGATTTTTGTTCTCTGGCAGAGTACAGGGCACTGTATGGATATTTGCTGGAAGCGGCACAAAATTCAGGGAAACAGATCTTTTTTGAGGTGGATGAAGCCGTAAAAAAAGACTATTACCGAAGAAATAAGGTAGAGCAGGCGGTGGATCGTGCAATTACGGAAAACAGATTTGAAGTATATTATCAGCCGATCTATTCCCTAAAAGAAAAATGTGTTGTATCATTAGAGGCGCTGGTGCGTCTGAAGGATGAAAAACTTGGAGCCATTCCACCGGATGAGTTTATTCCGTTGGCGGAGCAAAACGGAACGATCACACAGATCAGTGAGATCGTACTTGAAGAGTGCTGCCGTTTTCTGGCAAAACATGTACTTCCAAATCCATCGCTTGGGATACGGACGATTCATGTAAATATTGCTGCAGCGCAGTGCCTGAACCGGAATCTGAAAGAAAGCATACTGCCAGTGTTAGAGCGTTATCATGTGCCGACACATATGATCACACTGGAGCTGACAGAGCGGACAGCGATTGAAGCGCCAAAGCTGATGTTATGGCACATGCAGGAGTTTGGCAAAATCGGCATGGGGTTTGCAATGGATGACTATGGAAACGGCAATTCAAACTGTTCTTATCTGATCCGTTTTCCATTTCGGGAAATCAAGATTGATAAAGACATGACCTGGTCCTATTTTGAAAATCCAACTGCAAAAATCGTGATTGAAAATGAAATAAAGACGATACAAAAACTTGGTATTCCGCTGATCATGGAGGGCGTGGAAAAGAAAGAACAGAGTGATGCCTTAGAGGCACTTGGTGTGGATATGATCCAGGGATATTATTACGGGAAACCGATGCCGGAGACGGAGTGTCTGCGCTATATCAGAAGAATGCATTTTGCCAAAGAGGATTACGGAAAGAGTTGATGGAAAGTTTATGCTAAAAATAGCATTTTGTGATGATGATTTAGAAATATTAAAAGAACTTGGTATCTTATTGGACAAATATAAAAAAGAAAGAGACGA
Source organism: Roseburia sp. OF03-24 (assembly GCF_003463035.1). Classification (NCBI taxonomy): domain Bacteria; kingdom Bacillati; phylum Bacillota; class Clostridia; order Lachnospirales; family Lachnospiraceae; genus Roseburia; species Roseburia sp. OF03-24. The sequence continues at coordinate 44,729 of NZ_QSCK01000028.1, forward strand.
AGACCTTACCTATACGGTATTTCAGAGTCCCTTAGAGTTACTGGCCGCGATTGAGAAAGGGTTTTCTTTCGATATTTTATTTTTGGACATTTTAATGCCGGGGGAAAACGGAATTGAGACTGCAAAAGAAATCAGACAGTATGATAATAATATGAAAATTATTTTTCTTACCTCATCTCCGGAGTTTGCAGTACAGTCTTATACGGTCGGGGCATATTTTTATCAGTTAAAGCCAGTCTGGGAGGAAAGCTTTTTCCGGCTGATGGATTCCGTGCTTGCAGAGTGCACAAAGACACAGGAAAACAGTCTGATTCTGCGGAGCAAAGAAGGAATTACAAGAATTGACCTTGAAAAGTTAGAATATTGTGAAGTGATAGGACGGACGCTCTTTTTTCATCTCGGAAATGGAAAAGTATTTGAGAGTGTCGGCAGTTTAGACGATTTATTTTTGCAGTTAAAGCCTTATGGCAATTTTTTACGGCCACATCGGTCATTTCTGGTAAATATGGATTATATACAGAATATTTCTTACCGTGCAATTAAACTGATAAGTCTTGCAGAAATACCAATCCCGCATGGGAAATGCTCGGAGATAAAGAATAAATATCTCGAGTATGCGTTTAACAGAAAGCAGGTATTTTTATCATGAATCTTCTTTATGTAACAAATGGTGCAGCAGTCGGGATATTCGGCATGGTTTTGTCCGGGGCTTTTTGTGATATTCACTGGACGAAAGAAAAACGGGAATTTCTTGTTGGAAGTATTTTTGTGCTGCTTGCCATACAGGGCGTGATGTATCTGTTGGCCGGGGCAGCGACGATCCGTTATCTTTATCCTGTGATCACACATGTCCCGATGTGTATTGCCCTTTACATTTTAACGAAAAAACGTCTGTGGACAGTGATTTCCGTGCTGACTGCTTATCTCTGCTGTCAGCTTCGCAGGTGGGTGGCACTTTTTATAATGGCTGTGTTTGTGAACAGTGAAACGGTGCAAAATGTGACGGAACTGATTGTTACACTGCCGTTATTATTTCTTTTACTGCGCTTTGTGGCACCCTCGGTGCGGGCAATATCAAATTATCCCGTGTCAATACAGCTTCAGTTCGGGTTGATTCCGGCATTGGGATACGGCTTTGATTACCTGACGAGAGTTTATACGGATTTACTTTCAGAAGGTATACCGGCGGCAGTGGAATTTATGCCGTTCGTCTGCTGTATTGCTTATCTGGTGTTTGTGCTTCGTACTTCAGAGGAGGAGCGGAAGAAAAATGAACTTGAGCAGATGCAGAGCTGTCTGAATCTCCAGATTTCCCAGGCGGTCCGCGAGATTGAGGCTTTGAGGGAGTCGCAGAAAGATGCCAGTACCTACCGGCATGATTTAAGACATCATATGCAGCATCTGTTATCATGTATCGAGAATGGAAAAATTGAACAGGCAGAAGGCTACATTCATGAAGTATGTGCGCAGATTGAGGCAGGCAGGGTAAAAAATTACTGTGAGAATGAGACGGTCAATCTTATTTTTTCCTCTTTTGCAGGAAGGGCGGAAAGTGCTGGTGCCACAATGAACATAAAAGCGGTGGTGCCATATATTCTTCCGGTTTCGGAGACAGATTTGTGTGTGCTTTTATCAAATGCGTTAGAAAATGCACTCCATGCGTGTACAGCACAGGAGCAGAAGGGAACGATAGATATTTTAGCGTATGAGAAGAACGGGAGGTTCTTTTTTCAGGTCACGAATCCATGCAGAAAAGAAGTAGCATTTGAAAACGGTGTTCCGGTTACCGACCGGCCGGGGCATGGAATCGGCGTACGCAGTATTTGTGCAATTGTTGACCGGTATGGTGGTATGTACAGCTTTCTGGTAGAAGATAATAAATTTATTTTACGCGTTTCTTTATAAGGTGCAGCTTTATGCTGCACTTTAAAAGAGACAACAAAACTACATATGAAAAATAAAAAATGTCGATTGAGTGCACATTATAGTCGATTCAGAACAAGTTAATCCACTGCAGCACAAAATACGGTACATTAATGTCAACAGAGAGAAATGAAAAACAAATGACAAAGGAGAGAAAAATTATGAAAAGAAAAATTTTAGCAATTATGTTGAGTTCAATGCTGGCATTCTCTTTTACCGCCTGCGGGAATACCGAGGAGACTGCTGATGGCACAGTGACAAACGCAGAGGCAGATGTAGATGTGGCAGATACTGGCACTGATGTGGAGACCGATGCGGCAGAGAACGATGCAGCAGATATTGTTGTGGACACAGAGGCAGCAGATGCACAAAGCGAAGATGTGGAAACAGATTCTACCGAAGACTTATTCTGCCTGCTTGATGTGCCGATTTTAGAGATGCCGGACTTAGCAGGAACAACCTGGAGTTTCTGTGGGGGTAACATTGGCGGTGTGCAAATGACACAGGACGATTATGATGCTGCATTAGAGCAGTATGGCGGAAAATTGGAGATCGTGTTTAGCGATGATGGTTCCACTGTACAGATGGTACAGGGAGGTGGAACGTTAGACGGTGTCTGTGAATATCATTATGAGGATGAAGGTGTGCGTTTAACATTTGACAATAACGGCACAGATCTGGTATACGCCTGCGTGTTTGCAGATTTTGACGGACTGACAATGGTAGCATTGTCCGATACTTCCGGATACAATGCAGTATATTTTGTACAGTAAAGGAGTATTTGAATGGAAATCTCTGTAATTGTTTGTTTGCTTGTGATTTTGCTTGCCATATGGATTGTTTCTGTACGGAAAAAATTAGCGATCATGGATGAAAATATCAATCATTCCATGAATCAGATCGGAGTGCAGCTTTCGTCACGGTTTGATGCGTTACTTTCCCTGCTTGATTTTACAAAAAAATATGCAGGATACGAGGCACAGACACTTACAGATGAAGTAAATGAAAAACGGTGTATCATTATGGAAACTTCCACACCGGAGGAGGTTTTGCGCCAGGAAGGTGTGATAAACGAGGTGCTTTTCCGGACACAGACGGTTTTAGAAGAATATCCGGGTTCGACTGATGAAAATGAATACATCAAATGTATGGACGCGGTAGAGTGTTATGAAAAAATGGTGCAGACCAGCCGACTGATTTATAATGATTCGGTGACAAAATTAAACAGAGAGCTTCACATTTTCCCAACCAGTGTACTTGCACATATGCTCGGATTTGAAAAACGGGATTATCTGGTAGAAAATTAGCAGAAAAGGAGATGCAAAGGATGAATAAGTTACACAGAAGCAGGTACATAAATGTAGTTGTATCAATGATGATGGCATTTTTGATGCTTGCTGCAATGGGAACGACACAGGTACATGCAGCACAATATACAACGGGAACGATTGATCCTGCCGAATTGAAAGCTGGAGATGTGGTTTACAGGGGGGTTCAGTTAACGGTAGACAGACAGATTGTGGTTTGTAAAAAGTGCAATATGATATGGATTACGACGGGCACGGATTACGGTACTGGAGACATGAAACGCTCTGAGGTGGTGGCTACGGAAGCCCATAAGGATCATCCGGATAAGGTGGGGTATAGCGAGTTTAACTGGTATTTTAATCTTGACAGCTCCGGCCCATTGTTAAAAAATACGCCATATACGATCGTAGAAAATGCTAACATTAAATATAAGATTATCTACAATACAAACGGTGGCAGTCAGATAGCAGAGGGAAATCAGACGAACCTGCCAGATCCGCTGCCAGCTGCGACGAAAGATGGATATGATTTTGTCGGCTGGTATACAGATGCAGATTTTACGACGATTGCGCGGCCGGGACAGGCACTTACTGCCGATACGACTCTTTATGCAAAATGGGTAGAACACAGGCACACATTTAGGGATGAGTGGAGCAGCAATGATACGTCCCATTGGCATGCTGCCACGTGTGAACACACCACAGAAAAAAAGGATGAAGCAGCTCATGTTTATGGAACAGCAGGTGTGGAAGGATATACCTGTAGTGTCTGCAAATATGTAAGTGAAACAAGAAAAAAAGAAGCTGAGGCTGCAGATAAAAACATTAAATACAAGATTACCTATAATACAAACGGTGGCAGTCAGATAGCAGAAGAAAAGCAGACGAGCCTGCCTGATCCGCTGCCGGCTGCGACGAAAGATGGATATGAGTTTGCCGGCTGGTATACAGATGCAGATTTTACGACGATTGCGCGGCCTGGACAGGCACTTACTGCCGACACGACTCTTTATGCAAAGTGGGTAGAACACAGGCACACATTCAAGGATGAGTGGAGCAGCAATGATACGTCCCATTGGCATGCTGCCACGTGTGAACACACCACAGAAAAAAAGGATGAAGCAGCTCATGTTTATGGAACAGCAGGTGTGGAAAGATATACCTGTAGTGTCTGCAAATATGTAAGTGAAACAAGAAAAAGAGAAGCTGAGGCAGCAGATAAAAAGAATACGGAAAGTAAACCGGTAAAAGTAAAAAGGACAGAGGCAAAAGACGCAGCATTAAATTCGAAATTTAATGTGAAAGCAGGAAAGACGGTCAAGGTAACTTGGGGAAAAGTTAAAGATGCAGATGGTTATGATGTTTATATGGCATACTGCGGAAAAGATAAGGAAAAGGTTGTAAAGTCCGTAAAGGCAGCGGATAGTTTATCTGTTGAGATCAGCAAATTGAAAAAGAAAGGAATCAATCAGAAAAAAAATATAAAATGTCATGTTCTTGCATATAAGATGGTTGATGGCAAAAAAGTAACAGTTGCGAAATCGATCACGATACATGCAGCAGGAAAGAAGAATAAATCAGTAACAGATGCAAAAAGCATTAAACTGAAAAAGACTTCTTATGTATTGGCAAAAGGGAAAAAAGCTGTCGTAAAAGCTTCGATTGTCAAGAAGAATAAGAAACGTCCGATCATTAATCATATATCGGAATTCCGATATGCTACATCAGACAGTAAAGTGGCAGTGGTATCTAAAAATGGTAAGATCACCGCGAAAGGAAAAGGATCCTGTTCTATATATGTATATGCAACAAACGGATGTGCACAAAAAATAAAAGTTGTGGTCAAATAAGAGAGACAGGTATAAAGTGAAAATGAATGTGTAGGAGAAAAGCTGCCAATGATAGTGATAATATCATTAGGCAGCTTTTTATAATGAACAAAGGAAAAAGAAAACGTGTATTTTGACTGGATTATATAGTATAATATATTCCGTGTCTGAGAGAGAAATAAAACATAAGAGGATAGTGCGTGTGAAAAATAAGATTTTTCACACGCAAGAATGGGGATTAAGATGAGAATAGGATTTGATAATGACAAATATTTAAAAATTCAGTCGGAGCATATCAAAGAACGCATCAGCCAGTTCGGTGATAAGCTGTATCTGGAATTTGGTGGAAAATTATTTGATGATTACCATGCGTCGAGAGTATTGCCGGGATTTGCACCGGACAGTAAACTTCAGATGCTGATGCAGCTTTCGGATGTTGCAGAAATCGTAATTGTAATCAGTGCGGCGGATATTGAGAAAAACAAGGTGCGTGGAGACCTTGGCATTACTTATGATGTGGACGTTGTCCGTCTGATCGGAGAGTTTGAGAAAAAAGGACTCTATGTTGGAAGTGTGGTCATCACACAGTTTGCCGGACAAAATGGTGCAGTGCAGTTTCGGGAAAAACTCGAAAAACGTGGAATCAAAGTATATCAGCATTATAAGATCGAGGGGTATCCGTCGAATATTCCACTGATCGTCAGCGAGAATGGTTTTGGAAAAAATGATTATATTGAGACGACAAGACCGCTTGTGGTTATTACTGCGCCGGGGCCTGGAAGCGGAAAAATGGCAACCTGTCTTTCACAGCTTTATCATGAAAATATCCGCGGAACAAAGGCGGGCTATGCGAAGTTCGAGACATTCCCAATCTGGAATCTTCCGTTGAAGCACCCGGTCAACCTTGCATATGAGGCTGCAACAGCAGACTTAAATGATGTGAATATGATTGACCCGTTCCATCTGGAAGCATATGGAAAGACAACGGTAAATTATAATCGTGATATAGAAATATTCCCTGTTTTAAATGCCATTTTTGAGGGAATTTACGGTGAAAATACCTATTACAAATCGCCGACTGATATGGGAGTAAATATGGCAGGAAACTGCATCATCGATGATGAAGCCTGCTGCGTGGCATCTAAAATGGAAATTATCAGACGTTATTACACCGCAGTGAATAAGCTGGTAAGAGAAGAAGCGACCGAAAATGAAGTTTACAAGATCGAGCTTCTAATGAAACAGGCGAAGATTACAACAGACGACAGAAAAGTTACCGTTGCCGCAAAGAAGCGTGCGGAGGAATCAGGTGTTCCGACCGCAGCAATCGAACTTTCTGATGGAACAATTATTACATCAAAAACGTCTGATTTCCTTGGAGCATCAGCGGCATTGCTTTTAAATGCTTTAAAATATTTAGCTGGAATTGAACATGACGAGAAGCTGATCCGCCCGGAGGCAATTGAGCCAATCCAGGATTTAAAAGTACGTTTCTTAGGAGGAAAGAATCCAAGACTTCACACAGACGAGGTTTTGATTGCGTTATCTCTCGCGGCGGTTTCCAATGAAAATGCAAAATGCGCCATTGAGCAGATCCCTGCACTCCGTGGCTGTCAGGTGCATACGTCGGTTATGCTTTCCGAGGTGGATATTAAAATCTTCAAAAAACTGGGTGTGGATCTGACAAGTGAACCGGTACGCAGTGGATTGAAGCTGTACTAAATTTATTTGATGTATCATGAGCCATAGAATAAAGTGAAAGAGGAAATACATGAATCTGATTAATATAGAGAATCTGACAAAGGTCTATACCGAAAGAAAGTTATTTGATGGCGCGTCATTTTCGCTGCAGGATGGGGAGAAGGTAGGTATCATTGGTATCAATGGAACCGGAAAGACAACACTTCTGCGGATGATCATGGGGGAAGAGGAGACAGACGAAGGAACCGTTACGACGGCTAACCATGTGGTCATACGTTATCTGCCGCAGCATCCGGAATTTGATCCGGAAAAAAGCAGTCTGGAATGTGTACTGGAAGGAAATGTGACAGATGAAAACCGCTGGTCTGTTGAAAGTGATGCCAAGGCAATGATGACCCGGCTTGGAATTAAAGATTTCATGCAGCCTGCGGGACAATTATCCGGTGGACAAAGAAAGCGTCTGGCATTGATATCGGTACTTCTTTCCCCGGCAGATATTCTTTTGTTAGATGAGCCTACGAACCATTTAGATAATGATATGGCAGACTGGCTGGAGGATTATCTGAAAAAATGGAGAGGTGCGCTTATCATGGTAACACATGACAGGTATTTCTTAGACAGTGTGTGTAACCGGATCGTGGAGATTGATAAAGGAAAAATTTACAGTTATCAGGCGAATTACTCCGGGTATCTGGAACTAAAAACCCAGCGTCAGGAAATGGAAACAGCCAGTGAACGAAAACGTCAGTCGATCCTGCGTGTGGAACTGGAATGGATACAAAGGGGAGCAAGGGCACGTTCTACGAAACAGAAAGCACGCATCCAGCGTTATGAAGAGCTGAGAGATCGTGAAAATCCGGCGCAGGATTCACAGATGGAATTAAGTTCTATTTCTACAAGAATGGGAAAAACGACCGTGGAGCTGGAAAATATCTGTAAGGCTTATGGAGACAGAAAACTGATCGAGGATTTTTCTTATATCTTTTTGAAGGGAGACAGAGTTGGATTTATCGGACCAAACGGTTGTGGCAAGTCTACTCTGATGAAAATTATTGCAGGTATTATTCCGCAGGACTCCGGACAGGTCATTATCGGACAGACTGTGAAAATGGGATATTATGCGCAGGAAATAGCCTCAGAAAAAAATGAGGATGAAAATGAAATTGATCTGTCATATATGAACCCGGATCAGAGAGTGATCGATTATGTAAAAGATACGGCAGAATATATCCAGACTGTGGACGGAGTGATATCCGCAACCGTTTTATTGGAGCGTTTCCTATTTCCACCGGAAAAACAGTACAGTCCGATTGGAAAACTGTCAGGCGGGGAAAAGAAAAGATTAAATCTGCTCCGGGTATTGGCAACATCCCCGAACTTTATATTGCTGGATGAGCCTACAAACAACCTTGATATAGCTACGCTGACGATTTTAGAGGACTATCTGGACCGTTATGAAGGCATCGTTGTTACGGTATCGCATGACCGTTATTTCCTCGACCGGACAATGAAACGTATCTTTGCCTTTGAGGGAGACGGAAAACTGAAACAATATGAAGGCGGCTATACAGATTATGTAAACCGTCTTGCAGAAGAGGGCAGGACACCGGGAGAAACCGGACTGAATCAGTCTGCAGGTGCAGCAGGTAGTACACCGGGAAATTCAAAAAATCAGGAATCGGGAGAAAATGGAACCGTGAAAGCCGATTCGACTGCAACCTGGAAGCACGAAAAGAAACTGAAATTCAGCTATAAAGAGCAGAAAGAATACGAGACGATCGAGGATGATATTGCAGCACTCGAACTAAAGTTAGAAGATTTAGATAACGAGATGGCAGCGAATGCCACCAATGCAGCAAAGCTGCGGGAGCTGGTTGAGGAGAAAGAAAACGCAGAGAAAATGTTAGAAGAAAAGATGGACAGGTGGGAGTATTTAGAAGAGCTGGCGGCAAAGATCGCAGGGCAGCAGAGCTAGTGTACTGAATCATTGATACAGTACACTGGAAAGCCTGCCTGTCAGTCCACGTTCAGGACAAATGTATTCTTGCCGTTCTCTTTTGCCTGATACATTGCCAGATCTGCCTTGCGGATTAGCTGTGTATAGTCAAGTGTATCGCCCTGGGACATGACAATGCCGATACTGCACGGCACCGGCAGCACCTCGCCGGTCTGTTCGTTTACATGCTGCGTGCGCAGAATCTCAAGAATTTTGCCGGCATTATGCCGGATGCGTTCCGGTTCTAACTCACCGGCATAGCAAAATGCAAACTCGTCCCCTCCGATCCTGCCGACTGCACCGTGTATGTTTTCTTTAAGTGTCTGCGCTACGAACTGGATGACAGCATCGCCCTCCTGATGACCGTAATTGGTATTATAATCCCTGAAATCATCGATATCGACAAAGCCGAATGTGATCTGTTCATGGCTTTCAACCGCCCTTTGCACCATCGAAAGCATCTCTTTTTCAATCGCTTTTTTATTTTTGATACCGGTCAGAGGGTCGTTCTCTGCCATCTGTAAAAGTTTCTGCTGACGCTCTTTTTCTTTCCGGTCTGCCTGTTCCACATAGTCTAACAGCTCGTTGATACCCGCAGCCAGTTCACCTGTCTCATGTTTTTCCTGAATGTGAACGCGCAGGGAATAATCCTCACTTTCCCTGATTTGCGCAAATACCTGCAGAATATGGGTAATCGGTGCGAAAATTTTCTTTGTCATAAAATACTGTGTACAGCACACGCCGATGATGAGTGCAGAAAGACCGAGCGTGATCAGCATGCCATAGGTTCTTCCAGTCTGCTTCTGTGCACTCAGATTTTCAGTCACACGGATGCCCCAGCAGGTATTTTCCACATCGGAATAATATGTAATATAATCCTGTCTGTGATAGCGGTAGCGCACATAACCGGACGGATTTTTCTCATGGTCGATCGCATCCCATTTTTTCTGAAAATCATTGCGGTCGGAACTTTTAGAGACAAATGTCTTTAAGCTTCTCTTGTTTTTTGTGTCACCTGCCGTGATGATCGCCCCATTGCCGTCGAGAAGATAGAAAGTTCCATCTGCAAGCGTGTCCATATTCAGCCGCAGGTCGTCAAAATATGCCGTATCCAGCTCCTCCATCACATAGCCGATCAGTTCATTATTATAATAGACGCCGGTATAGGCGGGCACGACATTTTTCCTGCCGTCATCTGTTATACGCTCATACACGTCACCGATAATAAATTCGCCGGTCTGATATTTAGGATCGACATCTTTCATTGCACTGACAGTGCCCGGTTCGTACTCTTCACTTGAACTGACCACATGAAAATTCCGGTTTACCACAGAGATGCTCGCTACAAAGATACTGTATTTTTTGCGTTCCTTCAGCAGATTGTCTACATAGTTTTGTGCCAGAGGGCTTTCATTTTCCCTTAGACTGTAAAGGATCGCGTTCTGCGTCAGCTGATAACTCGCGATCATGTCCATCTCGTTATTGCGGTCCTGCGTAAAGTTTTTGATATTCATCACCTGATTTTCGCTGATCGCCCGCACATTCTGCTCCGTCAGCTCATCAATCTTGCGGTTCGTTTCATAAATGGAAAATATTCCGAAGATACCAAGCGGTATCAGGGTAAAAAGTAAAAGTAACCCTAAAATACTATGTTTTAATTTCATGTTTGCAGCTCCCCCCATCTGTTATCTATTTTATAGCGAAACTGTTGTTTACGTCAACTGTTGTCCACAACACCTGAAAAGATATTGATATTAGATGTGTATGATAAGACCATAGAGGTATTCCGGGAAACAATTGCAAATGCTTTGATCCATAGTGTGTGGGATGTAAGCGGAACCTTCCTGCGTTGTCAGGTGTGTCTGCTTTTTGTCCGGTGTTTCAATGCATTAAACCATGTCTGCGGCAGGGAGAATCCGAAAATGATACCCAGTACGATCGCACCGGCAACCTTGATCGTTTCCATGCCATAGCGGGAGAAATCTTTCATCTGGTTCATGATAAAGTAATAGGAAGTATAATAAATTCCCGCTCCAGGTACAAGAGGGAAAATACCAGCGATCAGATAAATAGTTACCGGATTTTTCCGAATGGCAGCGACAGTTCTTGAAAAGACTGTGAGAGCAAGTGTTGCGACCATATTTGCAATGACAGTACCGGTATCAAACTGCAGGCAGATCAGATATACGATCCATCCGATCGCACCGGTAAGTCCGCAGAAAATAAGCTCTGGTTTTGGCGCACAAAACAGTACTGCAAAAGAAAGTGTTGCGATCATACTGACAATAAACTGGATAAACATGGTTGTCATAAAATACCTCCTATTGCAAGATTGTAGATCGTCATGACAGTTCCGACGCCTGCCGCAATACAAAATGCCGTAAGAACAGCGTCAATCATGTGGATCGCACCGGAGAGATAATCACCGTTGAAGAAATCCCGGATCGAGGTCGTCAGCGCAATTCCAGGTACTAAGGGCATGATTGCACCGATAATGATTTTGTCATATAAAACAGGCAGTCCGACTGAAAATGTAATCAGACTGACGAGTGTCACAAAAGCACTGCCGAAAATGTTGGTGATAAATTTTGAGGTTTTCCGCTGTGCAAATTTTTTTAATATCAGATTCAAAAGCGCACCGGCGATAAATGCGATCACGCCGTCTAACGGAGTTCCGCCAAACAGGTAGGCAAAAGCACCGCTTCCAAGCCCGCAGAAAAATACTTCTGTCCATTTCTTACAGGTAGGAATCGCTTTGCATTCATCCAGACGCGTCCAGGCATCTTTTAAGGAGCATTCATGAGAGCAGATCTCTCTGGAAAGTTGGTTTAAGGCTGCAATACGTCCAAGATGCGTCTGACCGAGCGGAATGTGCCGGATCATACTGCACGCGTCATCTTTATTTTCATTTGCACTTGCAAAAATTCCATTTGAAAGTACATAGACATCATATTCTTCGATTTCATATGCTTCTAAGATATGCATTACGGTATCTTCCACACGGTACACTTCCGCACCATTTCTAAGAAGTGCATCGCCGGTCTCTACCGCTAAAGATAAAATTTCCTTTGTGACTGCCATGTTGCAGTTCCTTTCTACTATATGATAGGTCTGATAATGATAGCTGTTAAAACAGGTTTTTTCTTAATAACACTCATGAAAAAATAACATGTTTTTTTGTAAAAAGCAATCTGTCGCGTGAAAAAATTATATATTCAGTTCTCGGAGTGACGTGTGCGTCTTAAACGTCCCATCCAGGGGCATTAAGACTTGTGCTGCCATCCGTGGCAGCACAACACTGTATTATGAACAGGCATATTAAGATTGTCTAATTTTCTCCCAAAGTCACAAAACGAGTCCCGGATTGATGCGATTTGCCAGCCACTAAGTTGTGAACCACCCTTTGACGTGGAACTCATTTTATAACCTTAGGGGTGCGTAAATTTTTAGTGTTTTGTGTCTGAATCTGATAAAAAAATATTTCCAAATAACTATGTTTAATAGATTATTATTGGTTTGATAATACTGGCAAAACCGCAATGTATCCCGTTATGCCCGTGTTTATTGCCATACATATTTGAAAAAATATTCTGTGTTATTTGGTCTGGCAATTTACGCCCCCGATTTTGCGCAAGACGCCACTCACAAGCCTACGACACACCATTTGGACGGGCGACTCATGTCCATACATAATATCCCAAAAAAGAGAAATAATAATTCGCATAGTCGGTGAAATATCAGATTTGCACAAAGAACGCAGAGTATGAAAAATTTTACAGGAAAAATGGAGGATTATGATGAATTGTAAAAAATACAGAGCTGTATTACTCGGAGTGATTGTCATGGCGCTGGTGGTCGGAGTATGTTTTTACACGAAATACAGGAAAGAAAATGAGATACCGACAGATGGCATATTGGTATATGACAGTTTGAACGACGGGGATGTGGATGAAACATGGGCGTAAATAACGAGACACTTTATTTAAAGATCGAGCAGAACACGATCGTTTTTGACCGGCATGTTGTGTTAAACGACATTGCAAAAATGGAGTGCACGAACGAGGCAGTCCTTCGTCAGCTGAAGCAGAAAAAAATATATAGTTTTACAGACCGGAAAGATGAAAAAAAACAGAAAAATCAGATGCAGGTTTTTTCGGTGTTAAAGATCATTGAGCAGATTCATGAGGATTATCCGTCATTGACAATCTCCAACGAGGGTGAAAGTGATTTTATCATAGAATACGTACCGGATCCGAAAAAGCCAAAGGTGATAAATGCGGTCAAAACAGTGCTACTTTGTATTATCATTTTTTTTGGTTCGGCATTTACGATCATGGCATTTAATAATGACATTTCTGTAACGGACGTATTTGATAAATTATATGGTCAGGTGATGGGAACAAAAGCAGGCGGTGTGACAGAGTTAGAAGTTTGTTACTGCATCGGGCTCGGACTTGGCATTATTTTATTTTTTAATCATGTGGGCAGGAAGAAGATCACGCCTGATCCGACACCAATTCAGATCGAAATGCGTAAATATGAGAAAGACGTGGATACCACATTTATTGAAAATGCAGGAAGAGGAGGGCACAGCATAGATGTTTCTTAAACATATTCTGCTCGGCTTTTTAGGACTTGCATTTGGCGGTGCAGTTGCAGCAGGAACATTTGCTTTTGTGATCGTCATCGGTGTGGTGCCGCGTATGATCGGAAAGTGTAACCGTGCAGCAGGAACGCTCTGCTTTGAACAGGCGATCATCCTTGGTGGGATACTTGGAAATATTGTTTCTGTATTTTTGCAGATGCATCTGGCGTTTGGTCAGGTGTTTGGACATATTTTTCTTGGATTGTACGGACTGTCTGCGGGAATATTTGTTGGCTGTATCGCAGTTGCCTTAGCTGAGATTCTGAACACATTCCCAATCCTGTTCCGCCGGGCAAAGCTGAAAGTCGGACTGCGGTGGATCATGTGGGCAATGGCAGCCGGCAAGACCTGTGGGGCACTTTATTACTTTGTAAGGAAGATCGGGGAAGGTTTGACGTAAGATGGATTTCAGATTAGAATAAGGTGTGAGCTATTTTTATGGGATGATCGACAAATGCTGTTTTGTGGGTGACATGAGTTTTCTTGTGTAGGGTGGTCCTGGGGGGTTACGATTGGCAAATTGCATCAAGCCGGGACTCGTTTTGTTCCGTTG
>NZ_QSCK01000029.1:0-58226 GCF_003463035.1 Roseburia sp. OF03-24
AGCATTGGATAAAGCTGATGTTTGCGGGGGCTTCCGGTACTGGTGTGGCATTACGGGATTGGATTGTTTCTCAAAACTGCCATCATGTAGCTATGGAAAGCACTGGTATCTATTGGATGCCGATTTATGAAATATTGGAAGAGGCTTTCTCTGGAGATATTACCCTGTTCGTTGTAATGCGCGCCATATGAAAAATGTTCCTGAAAAAAAGACCGATATGCGGGCTTCTGAATGGATTTCTACCTTGCTTCGCGCCGGACTTCTGAACGGAAGTTTTATTCCCGAAAAAAGAATTCGGGAATTCCGCGATTTTTTAGGAAATGATAAGGCGATTCTAGAGGTGGCTAAACGATATATGGGGGAAAAAACTGCATTGCTCCAAATGAAAGTTGATAGAGAATTAGGAAGGTTATAGAAAAAACTGGCAAAAGGACGAAAGAGTGGGAAAAAATGAATATGTTGGTTATTCTGACTTTTAAATTATTAGGTTGAACTAGAAGATTAGAACAAGCTACTTTGCAATCTTTGATATATAACCCCAAATGGTAACAACGCATCTACTTATTCCTCATATCATACCCTCAAATTGGGCAGTATAATAGACACAGATGGGTAGGTGTTAGGGTGGATATACAAGGTAGAATACGTGAATTAATGGAAGAGCGCAGTTGGACGGAATACCGCTTAGCCAAAGAAGCAAATTTGTCGCATTCCACAGTGGCAAATATGTTTAACCGGAACAATGCGCCGACTTTTCCAACATTAGAAGCAATATGTAGCGCATTCCAAATGACGTTATCTCAATTTTTCTGCGAAGATGGAAATCTAATTGAATTAACAGACGAAGAGAAAGAACTGATTTCAAGGTGGAAACAGTTGAGCGCAGAACAGAGGAAAGTGTTATTGGAATTGATGGGTGTAATATAAAGCCTGCACGGTGTGAGTGTTAGGCTTTTTTTGTTGTATCAAAGATTAAAGTGGTGAGGAAATATGTTGAGGATAGGTATTTGTGATGACATAAGAGAAGAGGTTGAAAAACAGGAAAAACAGGTACGGCAAATTACATATCAGATAGGAATCCGGGCAGACATCAGAAAATGTTATTCAGGTATGAATCTTTTGATGGAAATAGAACTGAGCGGACAATTCGATATTATCCTGCTGGATATTGAACTTGGTGGGATGAATGGCATTGAGACGGCACGCCAGATCAGGGAGAGCGATGTAAATTGTAATATTATTTTCATCACGTCCTTTGAACAATACAGTAAGGAAGCAATCAGCGTACACCCCTTTGCATTTGTTGATAAACCTATTACATATGCACAAATGGAAAAGCTTATCAGTGATGTTTACGAAAAATTACAGATTGATGATAAATTTGCCTTTAAATCTAACAAAACATACTACAATATTAGTCTGAATAAAATTATGTATTTTATGAGTGAAAAAAGAATTACAAATGTATATTTTATAGATAAAATTTGTACATTTTATGGTAAAATGAATGATGTAGAAATAAATTTGAGGAAGAAGCAGGTGGACTTCTGGAGGATACATCATTCGTTTTGGTTAATCCGAGGTATATAGAAGAGTACCATTATGACAAAGTTGTTCTGCAGAATGGCATATCATTGGAAATCAGCAGGGCAAAGAGGGAGAATACACGTTTGATGTACATGAGGAAACTTGGAAAATAGGGAGAGAGAGGAAGGAAAATGACAATCGCATTAATATTGGTAGAAATATTTACAGTGATTATGCAGAGAAATGTATGTGAAAAAGCATTTGACCGAAAACCGGCAGGAACAGCGGTACAGTTCATGGTATGGGCAGCTTTTTATATCATTTCAAATGTGACTACATATTTTTTTGAATTGCCGTCATGGCTAAATATGGTAATTTTTTCAGTGTCCTTTTTTGGCGTTTTAACCTGGTTATATGAAGGTTCTATTAGAATCAAACTTGTGCTGGTTCTGTTTTTGTGTCTGATAGGAATGCTGTCAGAGGTGATGGTTTGCTTCATCGGAATTTTGTGCGGCATAGATATTATACATATGATGGGAAATACAGATGTCGCAATCATGTATACGATTTTATCAAAATTAGTCTGGTTTGTTGAAATCAAGATTGCGCTGCTGTTTTTGAAAAAGAATAAAAATATAGTAATCAGAAATATGGACTGGCTAGAGGTGTTTATTGTGCCGGTGAGCAGTATTTTTATTGTTATGGCGATGTTTGTACCATTGACAGATGAGTATGTATGGGCGAAATTGCTTGCATCCATATTGATATTGATTGTAAATCTTTTTACATTTTATAATTATAATGAATTACAGGAAAAAGCATTGTATCAGGCGGAAAGGCAGTTCTTGACGCAGCAGGTGGAAAATTATGCGGTTCAGCTTCAGGAAATGAGTAAAACATGGCAGCAGGCACGGGAGTACCGTCATGATATGAAGCAAAGGTATCTTTTGATTGAATCCTATTTAAATCGAAATGAATATGAAAAGATACGGGAACTATATCAGCAAAGTGTAGAGACTTTAACAGAAGAGGACAATCTTTCAAAGACAGGAAATGTAACTTTTGACACAATAGTCAATTACAAGGCGGCAGTTGCGCAGAAGAACCATATAAACGTAAAATTGGATACCATGATTCCGTATGATATGAAATTAGAGGACGTCGATTTATACAGTCTGTTGGGAAATCTGTTTGATAATGCGATTGAAGCAGCTAGTAAAGTAGACATAGAAGAGAGAGAGATAAAACTGCTGGCAAAAATGTCTGGAAATAATTTGTATTTGGAAATGGATAATCCCTATACTGGCAATCTGAGAAAACAGGGGCGGAATTATCTTACAACAAAAGGGGATAAGAATGAACATGGATTAGGGCTTAGAATTGTAGAAAATATTATCAACCGTCATAGCGGTCAAATGATTATAGATGATAAAGAGAATTATTTTAGAATAAAAGTGCTTCTTTATAATATTGGAAAATAGTATTAGAAATAAGAGCGACTGTCGTAATATGTGTGTTGCGGAACCCAGGTGTTGAAATCAAGCAGATTTTGGCACCTGTTTTTTTGCCTGAAAACAAAAAGTTACAAGTAACAATGAAGTTTTTTACAAAAATAGGGAGAAAAAAAGAAAGCCATATACTTTGGGATATACGCGGTAACCTACAGAAGAAAAATGGAGGAAAATGCAGCATATCCCAGTAAACATGAGAAGACTGATAAAAAGTACTGCTCAAAAAGCGGTGTATGAGATATGGAAGAAACAAGTAAAAAGGCAAATGTCAAAATGCTTGTTAATTTCATCATACACTGATTTTTTTGTTTGACATAAGAGTGGCTCGCGAAGCGTGTCACTCGTTGTTTTTCATGAAGTTCATGAGGTGTAATATCCGGGCGCCGCCCTTTTCGATTTTGAAAATTTACAAAATCGGAAAGGAGCAAGTCAAAGATGGCAGAAAGAGAAAAATATTATATCGGATTGAACGGACAAATCTTTGAAGTCAGTAAGGAACTTTACGAGACATATTACAAAGGGCAGCGCAAGGAGAAATACTTTACCCATGATCTGAAGCAGGAACATACAAAGGTGGATAAGGAAACCGGAGAGATGATTGTCATTCCCAGCAGGGAAGATTCTTATGAGCGGCTTCTGGAAGCAGAGAAGCAGTTTGCAGAGGAAACGGAGAAAGTAGAGGATGTGGCAGTTCGGGCGGTCATGCTGGAGTAATTGAACGATGCCTTACGTACACTTACAGACGAGGAGACAGCTATCATTCATGCCCTGTTCTACCAGGAGATCAGTGAGGTGGAACTGGCGAAAAAATTAGGAATAGCCAGAACTATTGCCTCTTCATTTATTGGCTAAGTAGATGAAGGGGCAATAATCAGTTATATAATAAATCAGCAGATTCTTGATGGTAATTCAATTATAAAGACAATTACCATGCTGAAAATATAAAGAATATGGCAACTAAAAATGTATGATTGCAGATATATATGCTAAATATTATTATATGTCTTATCTACAAAATAAAACAGGAGGTTTTTGCAATGCTTTTAAAAGAAGAAATCAATAAATATTTGAATTATTGTAAATTTCAAAAGGAACTTGATGATAAGACAATAAAGGCATATAAGGCGGATTTGGAACAGTTTATTACAGTAATAGGAGAAAATAATCCAGATAAAGAAATGCTGAATGCATATCTTGTATACCTTCACCGTATGTATAAGCAAAAAACAGTCAAGAGAAAAATTGCCAGCGTGAAGGCACTGTTTCATTATTTAGAGGAAGAAGAACTGATAGAGATAAATCCATTCCATAAAGTAAAGACAAAGTTTCGGGAGGAAGTGATTTTACCCAAAATTATTCCGAGAGATATTATAGAGCAGTTGCTGAATCATCTTTATAAGGAAAGAAGTATTAAAGAATATTCAGAGTGGCGTAAAAAAATCATTTTAAGAGATATCGCAGTAGTGGAGACGCTTTTTTCTACAGGGCTGCGCATCTCGGAATTGTGCAATTTGCAAAATAAATATGTAGACTTAAAAAACGGTGTGTTATGTATTCAGGGCAAGGGAGGAAAGGAGCGATATCTTCAAATAGGAAATAATGACGTACTGTCTATACTGAATGCCTACAAAAAGTCCTTTGAAGATGAGATAAAGAAGCAGGGATATTTTTTTGTCAATCGTTATGGAAATGCGCTGTCTGAGCAATCAGCCAGGAGCATGATACATAAATATGCCGGTGAAATTCAGGCAGATATAAATATTACACCGCATATGTTCCGGCATTCCTTTGCGACCTATCTGATGGAGGAGGACGTAAATATCAGATACATACAAAAAATGCTGGGACATGCTTCGATTACCACAACGCAGATATATACATATGTAACGACTGAGAAGGAAAAAGAGATACTGCAGACAAGACATCCGAGAAATAAGATAAATATAGGAGAAAAATTCGATAATTTGGTATATTAAGATTGCTAAATATTGGGAAAGTTTGTATAATTAATATAGTAACGATAATTAGGAATTATCGGGTGGATTTCAGCAATGAAGTAGATGGGATGAAAGACAATCTATCGTTATCTGTTGGAAATACAATAGAATTTGGATATAAGATAATACACAATTATTCGAAGTATGAAAGGCTTTAATTTTATGAATATAGATGATGCTATATTAAATAGATTCAGCTGTCGAGAATTCTCATCAAAACAACTAACAGACTCACAAATAACAGAAATTTTAAATGTTGCTCGTTATGCTCCATCTCCCAAAAATCGTCAGCCCTGGCGTTTTTTCATTGTTAGGAACGCGGAGAGAAAGACGTTTGTGAAAATTTTCGAGAAAAATGGAGATATATTTTGCTGCGCAGATAAGCTTAATGAATTTAACAGTGAAAATCAAACGTATAAAATTTTGAATGAAGCAGATACCATCATTTTAGTTTTCAACCTGTATTACAGCCGTACTATACTGGGAAAAGACGATCCGCTCTTTGATGTGACTAATATTCAGGCAATCGGTGCAGCCATTCAAAACATGCTCCTAAAGGCAACGTCCATGGGTATTGGAAGCCTGTGGGTATGTGATGTGTTTTCCCACAATCAACAACTTTGCAGTCAATATTGCCCCGATGGACAGTTAATTGCCGCTATCGCATTAGGATATCCGAAAAAAAACGGTTTAAAATCATTTCGAAAGCCTCTCGAAGACTTAATTATCACTAAACAGGAGTAGAACTATGGATAAATTCATTTGGATAGGACCAAGAGAATCAGATATATGGGATTGCCAAGAGCTATTTGATGGTTCTGTAACAATATTTGGTTCAAATAAAAATAATAATATTTCATATTGTGCGCAAAATAATGTCCGTATAGATCATAATGTTCCTGGCTGTGTTGAAAATGCTTTTTGGAATGAAAATATTCAAAAAGCGATGGATGCACATCCTAATTGTAAAATAATGTATTATAACAACGAATATAGTATTGAACTTCCTAAAGAACTTCGAGATAAAGTAGTCTGTTGTAACCAACTCAGCCTGCTGAAGACGCTTGCAGATAAGTCTGCTATGAGAATTTCCATTTCAAACTATATCCCGACAGTTCCATTTCAGCAAATATTATATAGCAAAAATATGGATATCGCGACAGTATTTCCTATGGCAAACAAACTTATATTTCAAGAAAATAATTCTTCAGGCGGATATGGTACGCATCTCATAGATATCCATAATTTAAACGAGCTGGATAAATTCGAGGGAAGGTCATTAATGCTGTCACCATATTTTCAAAACTCGATTTCGGTAAATGTACATATGGTTATTGGAAACGATGATATTTTATATTTCCCAGGTTCTGTCCAAATTATACAAGCTTTAAATAACAAACTTCTTTATTTAGGAGCTGATTATATTGTCTTTCAGACAATTTCTTTGGAAAATAAAATGCTATTGAAAGAATATTCTCATATTATAGGAGAGCATCTTCAAACTTTGGGTTATAGAGGTGTGATTGGCTTTGATTTTTTGATTACCGAAAAAGAAATTATGTTTTTAGAAATAAATGCACGTTTTCAAGCTTCGACTCCGTTACTCAACAAAGCGCTTAAGCATCAAAATTTACCTACAATACAGCAGATGCATCTTTATGCCTTTACAAATCAGCAATTGCCAAAACAATCGGAAATTGATAGCTTGGTAATTCCTTACAGCATGATTTCCTATATAGAAGGGACTTGGAAAAAATCATATTCTGTATTGAAGGAAAACTGCCCACCTGAAATAGACTCGATCTGTTGGGATGGATTTGATGTTAAAAATAGTATCAAAAAAAATGGATATCTGTTTAAATTAGTCTTTAACACTAATTGCACATCTATAAACGCTAACTATAAATTAGATATTTATGAAAACCTTTTGGATATCGAAGATGATTTTTTTCATTCGATTGCAGTTGAAAAAAATCCCCTCGAGACTAAAATTTCTCTTTTAAATCAAGGGGTACTGTTATCGGCAGAGGCAAAATTACATATTGAAAATATGGGGAAAATCCGTAAAGCTGTATTCAGTGCGGTTGACTTGAAAATTTTTGACTTTTTATATGTCAATTGTCCACGAAACCTCAAGTTTAGCAGCTTTACACCGTGGCGAGTTGACATCAGTGATCAAAAAGATCTGCTCTTATATTTTTATGATTATGAAATAAGTCCGGTAACTTTTGACTTAGAAGACAGGTATTGCAATTGTACTACGCCGTCCAATATTCCCTTTTCACGGATATGCTTTTGGGCAACTGACCGATTGCGTATTCATCACAATCTATCATGTTGCTTAAAGCAATGCGGAGAAGGGTGCAAATTTTGTGAAATTCAGCCGGAGCAAAATAAATTGGAACTTGATGAAGTGTTTCAGGTTATTGACTTTTATCTGGATAAAGCAAATACATTTAATCATTTTCTTATTGGTGGGGGGTCTGAGCCACGTTCTATAGAGCCCGAAAATATTTTGAAGATAGTAAAACATATCAGAGAAAAAAGTGAAAAAAATATTTATGTTATGAGCCTTCCTCCTCAAAATTTACAAGTGTTGAAAGATTATTATGAAGCAGGTGTAACAGAAATCGGCTTTAACATTGAAATATTTGATCCGCAAATGGCTACATTGTACATGCCTGGAAAAAGTAAGCTCTCTCGTCAGGAATATATCCAGGCATTAAAAGAAGCCACCCGATTTTGGAAAACCAAGGGAAAGGTTCGCAGTCTTATCATTGTAGGTTTAGAACCAGAAGCCAGCCTATTAAATGGTATTCAAACGTTATGTGAAATAGGAGTTATGCCCATTCTTTCTGTTTACCGTCCGATTCCAGGAACCGCTACAGAAAACATTGTACCGCCCTCAAATCGTTATCTTAGAGAATTATATAAAAAAGCCACAGATATATGTCATAGATATTCGTTGCATTTGGGACCAGATTGTCCAGCATGCCAAAATAATACGCTTAGTCTTCCGTTTTAACCGCTTGAAAACTCCGTTGATAGAGGCTGTCTAATACATCATCTTCGCCATTTAAAAATTGTATTTCCAATCCGGCAATTTCAATGCCGGATTGTTTTAAATTTTTACGAACATTTATTAACTCTTCCATAAATTCGTTTTCAACATTTGTACCAATATGCAATACCTTTTGGTTTTCCTGTCCATTTCCCATGTATAGACGTTTGAGTTCTTTGCGTAATTTGGTAATATATGAATAACTATTTTCTTTCTTTTTCTTTGCTTTTTTGTTTGGTGAATCCTTTCTTTCCTTCATATAGTTTCCAAACGTTACAGCTCCGGTTCCAATAGTAATAATGGTAGCAAAGTCCGTAAGGAATGGTTGAAGCAAATGGTATATGCTGGCAGCATTTGACAACAAACATTGAAATTCACCAGATGAGACATAATCTATGATGTTGGGAGAATTATGACGTATCTCAACATGCTTACTATCCAGCGAAACCCCACATAAAGCAGCGGCTTCATCTAGCGCTTTAAGTAATATTCCCAGATTCTTATAATCTTCTGGTTCAATATTGGTTTTGATCACCATTGTTAAAACCGGATTGTTATTAGGTACATCAAACAGTAATTTTTTAATCATTGGAAAATAGAGGCAAAATTGATGATACTCACCCCCTGTTAAATAAGTAACTGAAAGTTGCTTACTAATTTCAGAATATAAAAGCATTCTTTTTTTGCGCTCCATATTCAAGATTTGTGCCGCTTGAATACAGTAAAAGTATAGTGAACGGAAATCATGTTTTTCTATACTTGTTTTAATTCCGGTTTCATTACTTAGAAGAGCCAAATCCCATTTGTTTTGCACAATATAGCAATTAACCAATGGAAAATATTGTTTTTGATCGTTGAAAAAAACAACAAAATCATTGATCATTTCTCTATATTCTTTTACTGTCAATTCTGACCGCTCGCTGCTGTGAGAAGATACAGTAATATTATCTGAAGTGTTAAATACATATTGAAGCCCATTAAATGTATATGGAATCTGTAAAAAAGGAAGACAAACGTTATTCATAGTAACTTTATCAAAAAAAGTATAATTCAAAGTCACCTGACGTAAATCTAAATCTTCTAAAATTGTTTTGTGAAAACGGCAAAGTTCAAAAGTTGACGAATCAATTCTTGTATTTCTTATAATTCCAGAGTAAAATTCTGTACCTACATAAGAGCAACCATGGATGATACTATCTTGAATAGCACAATACACCAAGGTACTATTAGCAAAATTACTGCCCCTAAAGGAACAGGCATGAAAAACATCTTCTGCAAAACTGCAATATTGTAAAGAAACATTGTCCAATTTTGCTTTCAAAAAGTCATTGTCTCTAAAAATGGTACCATTTCCACTTGCATTTGTTAGATCTGTTTCTTCCCAAATACCAGACTGAAAAATCTCTTGATAAAAAACGGCACCACGCATATCTTTAGGCATCTCTGTGTTATCCGAGCTTCCAATTTGTCCCCGAATATTATAGTCGCTTTTTATATGCTTAAAGATATTATCTGTTGCTTTTTTTACAATTTCATCATTAAATTCTTCAATCATAATGTTTTTCTCCGATATTGATAATTGTGTATTATCTTATATCCAAATTCTATTGTATTTCCAACAGATAACGATAGATTATCTTCCATCTCATCTACTTGAATGCTGAAATCCACCCCATAATTCCTAATTATCGTTACCATATTAAAATAAAATGAAAATTTTTTCGGCAGCCCACTTTACCTAGCGGCGAATTAGGTGAAGGGGTTTTCTTTTGTCTAAAATATTCCCCTTTTACTGCACTTTGACAACTTCATATCTGTGCATCAGGCACACATCCGACCGGCCGGAGAGCCGGAAAGCACAAGTCAGGGTACGCCATGACGGATCAGTGTGAAAAGAACCGCACTATCCTGAGCGGGAACTACCTGTGGCTTTACTGCCCGTGGTGGGGTAGGATGCGATGATACCGGTCGGAGATAATGATACTTCCACGCCAGTGGCCCGCATAAGTGACGGGAAAATGCACACCCACGTTTGAGAAAGAATGTGGGCGGTTTTTATGATGCCTGCTTACTGGCAGGATGGCTGATGCACCTTTTTATAAAGCAGTAGAAATCATGGGCTGGATGGAAGCTCATTTTTGTTAGTAAAAAGCCAAACCGATACCTTCCAGCCTATTCCTGTGCTGCTTTATGGCACTAAGAAATTTTAGGAGGCGTAACGATGGCAAAGAGTGCAGAAGAATTATTAATTTATTTATTTGATGAGATTTTACCGAAACATGGAATGAATCTGAGGGTAAAACAGAAAGAACTTTCTCTTGAAATGCTCCGGGCATTGCAGGAAAACAAACTGGCTTTATGTGAGGCGGAAGTGGGGACAGGAAAAACTCACGCATATATCCTTGCACTGACAGTACATAACATTTATTCAGATAAGAAGATTCCGGCAGTCATATCAACATCCACCATAGCCCTGCAGAAAGCATTGACAGAGGAATACATACCGCAGATATCCGGCATCCTTTTAGAGCACCATGTAATTGACAAACCATTATCTTTTGTGGTGCGGAAAGGAAAACGGCATTATGTCTGTGACTCCAGATTGAAGATATATGAGACATCCATAAAAAATTTGCAGAGAGAAGCGGATGCCAATCTGATACTGGAACTGGCAAGGCTTGGGGAGCAGGAATTTGACAGGATTGATTTGGATGATGCCGTGCTGACACCCTATGTAAAAGGCAGAATCAACGTGTTTCACTGCAATAAGTCATGTCTTTATTCGCTTTTATGCAGATTTATGAATTTTAAGAAAAAGTGCATGACGGATAATTTTGATTTTCAGATTACGAACCATAATTATATCCTTGCCGATCTGATTGGACAGAAGCAGGGCAGAAAACCTCTTTTTCCGGGATATGGGGCAATGGTGTTTGATGAGTCCCACAAGCTGATAGATGCCGCAAGACAGATGTACAGCACAGTCTGGGACGAGCAGGATGCGGAATTTATCGTGGGTTTGAGTGAAGTGAACAGAAGAACCACAGGCATGGATGAACTTACTGTATTGCGGAGTCAGCTTGTGGAATATAACAGACAGATATTTGACAGACTGGCGGGAGATTTAGCAGGAAACCACACCAGAGAGGGAAGCAGGATTGAAATAGTGATAGGTTCCATGGAAAAAATTTACATAAGGCACATGGCAAAGGCTTTAGAGCAGCTTCCCTTATCCTATCAGGAAAACAGCGGACAAAAAATGCGGATGCAGGGCCTGAAAAAGCGTTGTCAGGAGCTGACGGACAAGCTGACCGTATTTCTAAACAGCGGAAATGCAATCTGCTGGATGGAAAAGAGGGAGAACGGCAGGCTTGCCCTGTGTGCGGTTCCAATGGAACTGGAACAGGTTTTATTCCGTGACATCTGGAGCAGACCGATACCGGTTATTATTACGTCCGGCACAATGTCAGTCCGGGGGGATTTTGGGCACTTTAAGAGAATGACAGGGCTTTCCTTTGCAGCTTTATCAAGAATCATGGAAACCAGCAAGCCCTCACCCTTTGATTTTCAGAGTAACGGTCTGCTCTATATACCGGAGCGTATGCCGTTTCCGAATATCCGGGATGACAGATACATACAGGCGGTCATGGCGGAAATATTGCAGATAGTGTCTGCCACTCATGGGCATACCCTGATCCTTTTTACATCCTATTGGCTCATGGAGAGGGTGTTTTATGGTCTGAAGGAGCAGCTTTCTGATTATCCGCTGTTTCTCATGGGCAGAGGTAGACTGGATGTAATAAGTAGCTTTAGAAGAAGCGGAAACGGAGTGCTGTTTGCCAGTGACAGCGCCGGAGAGGGAATTGACCTTGCAGGGGATATCCTTTCCAGTCTGATCGTGGTAAAACTGCCGTTTCCCGTGCCGGATCCGGTCATGGAATACCAGAGAAACCAGTATGAGGGCTTTGATTTATACCGCAGGGACATCATTATCCCGGAAATGCTGATTAAACTCAGACAGTGGTTCGGGCATGGCATCCGCAGGGAACAGGACACGGCGGTATTTTCTATCTTAGACAGCAGAGCATCCTTGCGTGGCAGATACCGGGCAGAAATTCTGAATACCCTGCCAACCATGCCGGTCACGGACAGGCTCATGGATGTGGCAGACTTTATTATAAGGAAGAAAACAGACAGTTATTTTATGGATAAAGACCGGGAAGAAGAATGAAAATCATAGGAATCGTAGTGAGTACTGTAACAGGTGCTCTGCTTCTTATGGCCTTGGCAGCTTGCATTGCAGTTGTCAGGGCTGGGGAATGTATGAGAGCGTTGGAAGAAATGAAAGAAATGAAAAGATTATAGAGGAATATCGAACAAGCTGGCTGTCATATAGTGAGATAAGCCAGCTTGCTGCTTCGTGGAGAGAAAAAATGGAAGAATGGGAAAAACTGAAGTCGGTTGATATACGAACAGTTAATCGAGATGGACTCATAGATGTAACAAGAATCCCGGAAGATGATTCAGACGATGTGGATAAAGAAATGCAGATGAAAACTTTTTTAAGAAATGTTAAAAATCCGTATTGCTTTATGGTAGGAGATGTAATAGTAAAATCTTCTTTTACAGAAGGAGTCAGCCTGAAACAAAGATTACGGGAGTTGGCAGATGGAATATAGAATGAAAATTGCTATAAAGGTCTGGAAAAAAGGAAAGTTCTGTGCTAATATATGCATAGGACTAAATGAATAGAAACCACTTCTTATTTTTATAGCAGATTGTTCTGGCTAATATGAATAAGGAGTGTTTTTTTATGCTATCAAACAACTTATCTAAAACATATCTATGCGGAGGTTATCTGCGTTTATCCAAAGAGGATGGGGATTTTGCCGGGAGTGAAACGCTGCAAAGCAACAGTATTGAAAATCAAAAAGAATATATTGAAGATTATATACATAGTAAACCGGAAATAGAGATTGTTGACTTCTATATTGATGACGGTTATAGTGGCGTGAATTTTGACAGACCTGATTTTCAAAGAATGCTACAGGATATCAAAAACAAGAAGATAGATTGCGTCATTGTAAAAGACCTGTCACGACTAGGAAGAAACTATATTGAAGTTGGAAAGTATATTGAGAGACTTTTTCCTTTACTGGGTGTACGTTTTATCGCAATTAATGATAATTTTGACAGTGCTGATGATACAGCGGTATCCAATAATATCATTATTCCTTTTAAGAATTTAATCAATGATGCGTATTGCAGGGATATTTCAATTAAAATCAGAAGCCATTTAGAAGTAAAGAGGAAACGTGGAGAATTTATTGGTGCCTTTGCGGTCTACGGATATATGCGAGGGAAAGATAAAAATAAACTGATTGTTGATCCTTATGCAGCAGAAATTGTAAAAGAGATATTTGGTATGAAGATGGACGGAATGAGCCAGCAGGCGATTGCGGATGAATTGAATAGTCTAGGGATTCTTTCTCCGGCAGAATACAAGAAGGAGCAGGGGAGCGGGTATAAGACGGTGTTCCAGACACACAGTAAGGCGAAGTGGACCGCAATGGCAGTTATGCGTGTTTTGACAAATGAGATCTATGTGGGAACTCTGATACAGGGAAAGGAGAGTACCCCTAATTATAAAGTCAAAGTGCGGGAAAAGAAGCCACGGGAAGAATGGATCCGGATTGAAAATGCACATGAGGCAATCATAAGCAGAGCTGATTTTGAAATTATTTCAGATATTATACAGAAAGATACAAGGGTAACAGCAGGAAAAAGAGCGGTCTCCATATATTCCGGTTATCTGGTTTGTGCGGATTGTGGATGCAGTATGGTAAGAAAGAAGGCATATAGTGGTTCTTTTGAATATGTATATTATGTCTGCTCTGGAAATAAGAAGAACAAAGATACATGTAGCAGTCATAGAATCAGTGAAAATGCCTTAAATCTTGCCGTAACAAAAACATTGCAGCTTCATTTGAAGCATTTGGCTGATTTACAGGAGAGTATCCTGTACATACGGAAAACATCTTGTAATTCAGACAAGATAAAAATGATGGTACTGCAATCCGAAAAAATAAAGGGAGATATTGAAAAGTATAATCGCTTAAAATTGGAATGTTATGAGGACTATAAAAATGAACTAATTACTCAGGACGAGTATCTGCTGTTTAAGAAGGAATTAGATAACAGAATAGAAGATACTAAGAAGGCTGCTACGGAATTGAGCAAGAAAAAAAGAATGCTATTAGATGGCAGATATGAAAAAGAAAGTTTCATGGAGAAATTTTTGACAAGCAAAGATATAGAGTTAAAGCGTTCCTTATTCGTTCGGTTTATCAGTCAGATATATGTGTATGAAGATCGTCGGATAGAGATTATCTTTCGCTATCAGGATGAAATCGAGCAATTAGCTGGACTGGTAGGTGAGATCAAGCAGGAAACGGCTGTTCGGGAGGTGATTTGATGGCACGAAAAGTCAGAAATCATCCGGTTCCGAGAGATAAGATGAGTGAGAACAAATTATCGGAACAGACCCCAAAAGTTAAAACACATGATTTTTCCGTTGCACTTTACATTCGGCTGTCTAAAGAAGATAGCGGAAAAAACAATCAAAATACAGTGGAAAATCAAAAGGCGCTTTTGGAAGATTTTGTAAAAGATAAGCCGGATATGAAAGTGGTTGATATTTATATCGACAATGGATTTAGTGGAACAAATTTTGAACGCCCTGCTTTTCAGAAAATGATGGAAGATGCGAAACAAGGTAAGATTAACTGCATTATCGTAAAAGATCTTTCTCGTTTTGGACGTAGTTACTTAGAAGCAGGAAATTATTTGGAAAAAATATTCCCTTTCTTAAACATTCGGTTCATTTCTGTTACAGACCACTTTGATACTTTTGCCGTAATTTCTTCTGAAGATGGCAGGGGAGTAGCGAATGGGATAGAAATTCCGCTGAAAAATATTATCAATGAGGTGTATGCAAAGGACATTTCCAGAAAAGTAGGCTCTGCTATAGAAATTCAGAAAAGAGAAGGAAGATATGGCGGTGGAGTTGCTCCATACGGTTATAAGAAATCAAGTACAGTTAAGGGTAAATATGAAGTGGATGAGGAAGCCGCCGAGGTGGTGCGTTATATCTTTAGATTGAGATCTGAGGGCTATGGATATTGCAGTATTGTAAAGATTTTGAACGAAAAAGGAATAAAGTCACCCAGTGCATACCGCTATGAAAAAGGGATTGTAAGGAACGAGAAGGGGAGTAATGTTCTTTGGAAAATCTATGCCATAGAGGATATGCTTCGTGATGAAGTGTACTTGGGAAACATGGTAAGAGGCAAGACACATTCAGCTATGCACAAGGGAGAAAAGAGACATTATGTTCCAAGGTCGGAATGGGTGATTGTTCCGGGAACCCATGAGCCTATTGTATCCAAAGAACTCTTTGAAGCAGTACAAGCGGTTAATGAAAAGAAAGCGCAGGAGTATAAAGATAATCTGGAAAAAGCAAAAGAAAATCCGAAACGTGACAATTTGTTTAAAGGCAAAATATTTTGTGGGGATTGTGGCATCACGATGGGAGGTGCTGTTGGTAATTACAATTCTATGAGCTACTATTGCCCCAATTACAGAGAAAATGGAGCAATGGGATGTGTTAAAAAGCATATCAGTGCAAGAAAACTGGAAAAAGCAGTATTAGAAGCGGTTCAGATACATCTGAAAATATTCTTAGAAGGCAGAGAAGAAATTCGGTCAAGAAATGGCAGTGCTGAAATCGGAAAGAGGCGAATGGTGCTTGAAAGTGAGACAAGAGACTTAAGACAAAAAGAGGCACAGTATCAGCAGAAATTAAGCAGCACCTATCTTGACTATAAAGATAAATTACTTACGGTTCAGGAATATTTCATGTTGAAAAATAAATATCAAGCTGCACTTGCAGAACTTGAGGTGGCTCGTAAAGAGAAAGAACTGCTTTTGAATAAAATGCGGGAGACTTATGGAGAGGATCTGGAACTATCTCACGCCGCAGAACAGTATTTCGGGCAGATGGTGGTTACAAAAGATATGGTGGATGCCCTAATAGAACGAATAGAAGTATTTGAAAAAGGGCGTATTCATATTATATTTCGATTCGAGGATGAATATCGGAGTTTACTGGAAAAGAGAGCTGATATGGAGCAGGAGGGAGCAAATTGAAAGAGAATTTTAATCTCTCTGATTTGAGTGTCCACTGTAGCGGACAGACGGGAGCAAGGATGAAGAAATATATGGTTGCAAAATATATCCGGCTTTCCATGGAAGATTTAGATTTATGCAATTCTGAAGAAAAGGCAGAGAGTGTAAGTATCAGTAACCAGAGAAATTTCATAGATACCTTTATAGAGCAAGGAGAAGAATTTCAGGGAGCAGAAATCAAGGAATTTGTGGATGACGGATATTCCGGCACTAATTTTGACAGACCGGCGATAAAGGAGCTGCTCCGGTCATGCAGGCAGGGAGAAATAGATTGCATTATCGTAAAGGATTTGTCACGTTTTGGACGAAATTATCTGGAAGTTGGAGATTATTTGGAACAGATTTTCCCGTTTTTGGGTGTTCGTTTTATCAGCATCAATGATGGGTTTGACAGTAAAGATTTTTTCGGACAGATGGGTGGAATGGATGTCGCTTTTAAGAATTTTATCTATGAGATGTATAGCAGAGATTTGTCTGAAAAGGTAAAAAGCGGAGTTACAACCTGCATGAAAAGGGGTGAATATTACGCAGGTTGCATGGTGTATGGCTACCAAAAGTCATCAGATGGTAAAAGAATGGAAGTTGACGAGGGTGCAGCAGTTACCATACGGCGTATTTTTCAGGAGTTGGCAGATGGAAAAGATGCAAAAACTTTGGCAATCGAACTAAATGCAGAGGGAGTGCCGACCAGGCTGACTTATAAGCAGGCAAAGGGAGAGCAGCTTAACCGGCATTATAAAGCAGATATATGGAATCGTAACAAGATACATTCTATTATCCATAACCGGGTATATCAGGGAGATATGGTGTATCGAAAGGCGGTCCGTACCCAAATTGGCTGTAAACAGAAGGTAAGACAGCCGGAAGAAAAATGGCTTGTGATACCGGATCATCACGAGGCGATTGTCAGTCGGGAACTTTTCAAAAAGGCGAATGACAGTATCAGAAAAGGGAAAATAGCGGTTTATGACCGTTCTGCTGTCCGCCGAGGAATTGTCTTTTGCGGATGCTGTGGAAATCGGTTAGAACTGCGGAAAACAAAGATACCTTATTATCTGTGTAAACGCAGAAATTTGCTGGACAATGCAAAGTGCAATGAGATTCGTATGGAAAAAGAACAGATTGAGCAGACGATATGGACTATCTGGCAGGAACATTGTAGATTGTTTGCGATAATCCCTGTTTCCAAGCTCTTTGAAAAACAGCAGGCGAAGTCGAAACAGCAGGAAAATAGACTAAAACAAAGCTTAGAGCGTTTTCCTGCTGAAAAAATCAAGCTGTACGAACGGTTCCGTTCTGGTATGGTAAAGCAGGATGTATTCTTAAAAGAAAAGGAACAGTTAAGCAGGCAGGAGGAAGTAGTACGGGGAGAAATAGAGAAAGTCTCTGAACAGATTGATATGCAGGAGGAAAGGGAAAAAAGCTATCGATGTGTTGCAGATCTTGTGAAAAGGTATGGAACGAGCGAAACATTGACAGAAGAGTTTATGAGGGAGATGGTGGAGAAAGTCATAGTATATGAAGATAAGCGGATAGAGATTGTCTGGAAGTATCGGGAGGAATTTGAAGAACTATTGTAAGATTAAAAAGAAGAAGTCTAAAGTGACAAAAGGGCTTCTTCTTTTTTCATCTAAAAATGCCATAGTTAATATTTTAGATGTCAATAGTAGGAAAATATTGTATAATATATTTATATTTTCTTGACGATGGAGGTATTAATCTATGGCGCAGATGACATATATCGAGAAAGATTACTTTGAGAGACTGTTTGACATGGAGAGGGGCTATGTATTAGACTTTACAAACTATACATATCAAAGGTTTGTTGCTGATACCATTAACATAGACGTTTATAAAAAGCTAAAGATTTGTGTGAGTATTTAATTGTGGGGGTTGGAACGGATGATTTTATGATTAGAAGAAAAAATAGAACGTCTATTTTGAGCTATGAACAGAGAGTGGAAATTGTAAAAGCAATACGCTATGTTGATGAAGTGGTTCCTGAAAATGATTTAGATAAAATAGCAGCCTATTACAAGTATGGTTTTGATGTTATGATTGCAGGAGAAGATCATCGTATGGAAAGTGTATATATAGATGCGGAAAGGGAATTAAAAAAAATGGGAGTGGCTGTAGTTTATATTGAGAGAAAAAAGCAGTGTTCTTCTACATACATCAGAAATAGAATTATTGAAATGTATAGTAAATTGTGATGAATTAGTAACAGAGGCAAGGTGTAAAACAAACTATAATTTTAGCATGAAGCAGCTAGGCATTTTAAATAAAAAGTATTATATACAAACAATGATTTATGAAATGCTCATGTTGTAGTTTGTCAACCCCAAAATCAAAATTTCTTCAAAAAAATTTGGTCCTTACTTGACATCAGCAGATGATGGACCAAATCCGGATTATACAGAAGAACTTCTTTCGGGGTTAAAAGAACGTGGTGTCAATGCCACGTTTTTTTTGCTGGGAAAAGAGGTTGAAAAATATCCTGATATCGTCAAAGATATTTCTGATTCCGGGCACTTGATCGGCACGCATTCTTACGAGCATGTCAATTTAAGCAATCTTTCCGATGCAGCGGCGATCGAGCAGGTGGATAAGACAAATGCCGCCATCCATGATATCACCGGAAAATATCCGGAGTACATAAGACCTCCGTATGGCTGCTGGAAATGTAATCTGGATTATGAGACAAAAATGATTGAGGTACTGTGGGACGTTGATCCGAAAGACTGGGCGACAGACAATTCCGGAGTGATCGCCAAAAGAGTGATCGATAAGGTAGAGGAGAATGATATCATTCTGCTGCATGATGCGTCGGAATCCTCGGTGAAAGCGGCATTTGCGATCATTGATGAACTGGAAAAAGAGGGGTATACGTTTGTGACGGTGGAGGAGATTTTGATGGAGTGAGCGGGGAAATATTTGACGAACGAAAAAAAGTCTAATAAAATACGAAAAGGAAATGTTTGGAAAAATATGTGGGATTAAGCAAAAAACTCCAAAACATGCATGTCAAATGTTATAATTGTCACAGATATAAAATAGCAAACGAAAGCGAAGGTATCAAAAAATGTCAGGCATTGTTTTAAAAATCATGATCATGGATACTCACCCACCGGTATGGCGGAGAGTTGTAGTACCTGAAAAAATGTCTTTTGCAGATCTGCATTGTGTGATTCAGGAGATTTTCGGGTGGGAGGATATGCATCTGCATATTTTCGAAAGCCCCGGAAATAGTTTTGAAATTGTAAAAAGTAAAAAAGATGCAGTGAAAAGTATGTTCATGATCGAGAAAAAAACACCGGTGGGACCGGTTTTAGAGCATGAAAAATGGGTTCGTTATACCTATGATTTTGGCGATGACTGGCAGCACAAGGTGATATTTGAAAAAAAGATGCCGGAATATACAGCAGATCATGCCGCAATTTTGAAGGTAAAAGGAGACAATTTTATTGAAGATTTCTGTGGTGACTGGGATGAAGATATGCAGCCGGAAAAATACGATATGGAAGCAGTCAATCATAATCTTGAAAAAATGCATTTTAAGGAAACAGATATGCCGGACGATTATGAGCAGATGATGAAAGGTATCGAAGCCTTTAAAGAGAACAAAAAAGAATTTTATGAATATTTCAGGGAGCAGGCAGAAAAATTTTTGAAAAATCTGGACGATGCCGCGAAAAAACAGTCCGTCATACGAAAAGAAGTAACTGCATGGAAAGAATTCTGCAATAAAGAGGCGAAAGGAAATATCTGTAAAATGCCGCCTCATCGGACATGTAAGGAATTAATTCACAGGCTGAGTGAGCAGCAAACAAGGGATTACAGCAAGTATCTCCAGCTTTCATATGATTATGAAAAGGAAGATCCGGGTATATTAGCGGATGCCATCAATGAAGAACTGACAAAGCACCCGGAGTATTATCTTTATATTCTGACAGAAAATAATATACGGGAATTTGAGAAAATAAGCGGGTTTGTGGAAAATAAAAAATACACAGCAGACTATGATACAATTATGAAAGGTATCGTATTGGGACTTTTACATGTGCAGGTTCCGCCAAAAACAGAGGCAGCATATGTGTTTCCTGCTATTGATTTCAAAGAAAGGTTTGCTTTGATAACGTCATTAGACCGGAAAAGGTATCGGAAAGAGATTGATGATATTACCGGAAAAATAATGAAACTTCTGCTTACGTATATATTGTTAGAACTCAAGGATTTTCATGAAATTTTTGAAAATGTATGGAATATGAACCTTTCAGAGAGGGATTTCCTTCGGTATGTGTACTGGTATGGCAGTTTTGGAAAGCAGTTTCAGACTTTACGAAGAAGTGATACCGGGAAAAGTTATGCGGCACTTATAAATGTAGATAATGAACGGATTATTGAGGGACTGGAAAAGTTTGCCACAGATCTTCCTTATAAGAAGTTTTCACAAAAAGAAGTTCTTTCTGTCTCCACGAATATTGCTGATCTTGGACAATGCTGGCAGATTTTGGCACAGGAGCTTGATGAAACACTGGATATGTCACAGGATGATGTTTCGGATATGATAGAACTGATTTTTAATGAAACAGTCAGTGGATGCAGTGCAGATGAAATATTTGATACAATCTTACTGCATGAGGAACAGGCTGGAAAAACAGTTCTTTTATACGACCGGATGAATATCTGGCAGGTTGTACTTGAAGGTATCATGACACTTGGACTCCCAATGCTTCATGGATATTCCAGGATGGAGTATGAGAAAATCACCGGGAAAAATGCATTTGAAACAGACGTTTTTGCGGCAGATATAGAACGAGAGGAGATCACACAGGACACATCATTAAAAGATATGCCTGTAAAAATACAGGAAGAGATATACAGGGCTTTTTATGAAAACAGAGAGTCGGACAGACCAAAAGCATTAGAAAGGATCCGGAAGGGACTTTCCGTAGAAAATGCTGAATTAGATTGTCTTACGGCTTTGTCCTATATGGGTACTGGAAAATATAATAAAGCGAACACCATGTTTGCTGCAATTGCGGACCGGACAGAGGACGAGAGCGTAGAAGCACTGATCGATATGGTCGGAGAACAGGTAGCAGGAATCAGTGATTATTATATGAATCGGGTAGAAGAATGGGATCCGTTTGCCGGTATTGAAATGGATATGCCATATCAGCGGGAAGGTAAGAAAATAGGCCGGAATGATCCGTGCCCATGTGGAAGTGGGAAAAAATATAAAAAGTGCTGTGGAAAATAAAAATCATTTTTTCTCCTGCAGATCAAGCAGCGTCTCGGCGAGTTCCTTTAAACGAGCCTGATTCAGGTCGGTTAATTTACGGTAATAACTTAAGAGACGCTGTTCATCGGCAGTGAGTTCTGATTTGCGCTTTCTGGCATCTGCTGGTTTCTCGTAAATATCGGTAAGTCCGATCAGAAAGTCAGAAGTGGTATCAAGGGCTTTTGCGAGCCGGTTTAAAATTTCAGCCTTTGGTTCATAAAGGTTGTTTTCATATCGGGATAGGGTAGTCGGAGCGATACCGATCGTGTAAGCAAGATGTTTCTGGCTCATGTCGCGTTCTTCACGTAAAAATACAATACGTTCCCCGATACTGTTCATAGATGTTCTCCGTTTCTGTTTCTTTTATCTTAATATGCATTTCCTGACGCACATCTGCCGGAAAAAGCATTTTATCCATTTGCCGAATAATTCATGTTCATAAAAATAATGAGGAAACGGGAATAAAAATTTTTTTTTAATGAAACTTTTTTTGTTATTATTTTATCTAAATAAATGAAACTTACAAATGATAAGTAATAAAAACACGCAGGAGGATATTCAGAATGAGAAAAAAAACAATTTATGTATTAGCAACGGTAATGTGTATGTCCATATTTACAGCATGTGGAAGCACGAGTCGTGCTGATGCCGGAAATGAAGTGCAGCAGGAAGTACAGGCAGAGGATAATATGCAGAAGGAACAGCAGGCTGGTGCAGAGGGTAACGCTGAAACAGAGTTACAGACTGAAGCTGTACCGGAAAATACAGCTGAAGCGGTAACAGGCGAAGAGAAAACACTGAATGGAACGGTGGACGAGATCAAAGATTTTATGTTTATTGTGACAGATGATAGTGGTGCTTCCTATGAATTAAGTTTTGATGCAAAACCACAGGGATTGGAAAATGTTTCTGTTGGAGATAAAGTAAAAGTAACATATACCGGGGAACTTTCAGAAGTGGATGCATTTTCGGGAACAATTATTTCAGTTGAAAAGCAATAAGTAAAGTAATAAGTAAAGCCATGTGATACATATAGAAAATGTATCATATGGTTTTTTACTTTTTTACGGTTATGTGGAAAACGACTGGTGAAATATGATATACTTATCGCAAATGATGTTGAGACCGAAAGAGCTGGAAAAGATCAGGAAGAAGATTTCAGTAGAAAATGACGAATTAGATTGTCTTACAGCGATGTGTTACATGGGGACTGGAAAATATAGTAAGGCAAATTCTATGCTGGAAAAAATTGGAAAAAGACGCAACGGGCAGTTACCCATTTGCGTCTTTTTATATAGAAGAGCAATGAAACAACAGGAAACAAATACAATGGAGGAAGAGAAGATGAAAAAAAGAGCAAAAAAGATAGTAGCATTATTTTTAACAGCTGGTATTCTGTTATCAGGGACAGTTGCGTGTTCTAATGTAGAAGGCATGCATCTTTCAGGATCGACAAGGGAATTGAATGTAACGAAAGAAGATACTGGAAAATCCGGAGATAATGTTCAGATGCTGCCATCGGATGAAAAATCAGACAAAATATTTGCGGACAGTTATGCTGATTTTGCAATAAAGGCTTTTCAAAATAGCTATGAAGCTGGAAAAAATACAATGATATCACCATATTCCGTGATAAATGCGCTTGCCATGACTGCAAACGGAGCATCAGGCGAGACTTTGGAACAGATGGAGAGTGTACTTTGCGGTACGGCAGACTGCTCGCTTGATCTTCTCAATCGGGAGCTGCAGCGTCTGCAAAGTTCCATGCCAAAGGAAAAAAATAATCATTTATATACAGCGAATTCTATCTGGTACAAAGATTCTGATGAGAACTTTGTACCGGCAGATGATTTTCTGAAGTTAAACGCTGAATTTTATCAGGCAGATATCTTTGCCTCGGCTTTTGATAAAAAAACGACAAAGGATATCAATCGCTGGATCGACCGGCGCACGGATGGAATGATCAAAGATATCATGGATCAGATACCGCCATATGCTATTATGTATCTTGTAAATGCAGTGGCATTTGAGGGGGAGTGGCAGGACCCGTATGAAAAGGAACAGGTGCATGATGCTGATTTTTATGATATTGATGGTAATCATTCAACAGTATCAATGATGTATTCGGAGGAACATTCTTTTCTGAAGGAAGAGCATGCCGTTGGATTTATCAAGCCGTATAAAGAAGGCTTTGACTTTGTTGCACTGCTTCCGGATGAGAATATGGATATCAGAGATTATATCAGTCAGATGAATGGAGAAACTTTTCTAAAGACAATTGCTCAGGCAAATGATACAATAGTGGAAACAGGTATGCCAAAGTTTAAGGCGGAGACGCAGAAAGAATTAGCGGAAGTTTTAGACAGAATGGGAATGCATGATGCATTTGATGAGAAATTAGCAGATTTTTCACAGATGGGGAATTGTAAAAATGGGGATAATCTGTATATCAGCCAGGTA
This sequence comes from Roseburia sp. OF03-24, assembly GCF_003463035.1. Taxonomy (NCBI): domain Bacteria; kingdom Bacillati; phylum Bacillota; class Clostridia; order Lachnospirales; family Lachnospiraceae; genus Roseburia; species Roseburia sp. OF03-24. Next base: position 24,088 of record NZ_QSCK01000029.1, read on the forward strand.
TTGCACCGGACAAAGATTGAAGTGAATGAACTTGGTACAAAGGCCGGGGCGGCAACAGTTGTGGAAGTGGAAACAATGGGGTGTCTGGAGGCAGTGGAAAATGTTGTGCTGGACAGGCCATTTGTCTATGCGATCATAGACAGGGAGAATGGGATACCTGTTTTTATTGGTGCGGCAGATGCTCTGTAAAATCATAACAGAACAGGATAAACATTACAGGAGGATATAATTCGGATCGTGGGGCAGTTTTTAGAGGATGAAAAGATTATTGAGTTATACTGGGTCAGAGATCAGAGGGCAATTACATGCTCACAGCAGAAATACGGAGCATATTGTCACAAGATAGCACAGAATGTACTGCACAATGAAAGTGATTGTGAAGAGTGTATGAATGATACATGGTTCCGGGCGTGGAATTCCATGCCGACAGAGCGGCCGGGGATATTGCAGGCGTTTTTAGGAGCGATTACAAGAAATCTATCCTTAGACCGCTACCGGAAAAATCATTCGAAAAAGCGTGGAGAGGGAGAAATTTCTTACATATATGAAGAGATGCAGGACTGTATTTCCGGTGAAAATATGGAGTTACATGTGGAAAATATGGAACTTGCGGAGATGATTAACCGTTTTCTGGCTGGGATGAAGACAGAAAACCGCAGGATCTTTGTGCGGAGGTACTGGTATTTTGACAGTATAGCTGAAATTGCAAAGAGATTCTCCATCAGTGAGAGCAAGGTAAAATCGTCTCTGATGCGTTCAAGGGAAAGTTTACGGAAATGTCTTGCTCAGGAAGGAATCGAGGTGTGAGCAGTGAAAGCAGATGATCTGATTGATGCATTCGGGCATATTGATCCAAAGTATGTTTCAGATGCGGAAGTTGAGATAAAATCAAAATCACGGATGAAGCGGATGTTTTATGTTATAAGAGAAAAAATCCCTTTAGAGAAGGAACAGCCTGCGCATATCACTATTTCGGCGGCGATGTGTATGACAGCATTTGTGCTGATCATCGGTGCAGGAATGTTTTATGGAAGGATCAGGGATGGATATTCAGGAAACAAAAATAACTCTGTGGACACGGTTTTCAATGATTATGATGGTATGTATGGAAGTACAGCAGCCGGATCAGCGGATGAGGCAGGGGTGGAAAAAGCAGAAGAGGATACCGGTCTGATCTTTAATGAGATTCGCGAAATGGAAAGTATAGCCTATGATGTAGCAGAACCGGACCAGATTGTTTCTTATGACGCAGCGGGGCTGGAAGAATATTTTGGAACAAAGATCTGTCCGACTTCCATTCCAGATGGATTCATCCTGTCGGATGGTGTTTATCATGTTGGATATGATAAAGCAGGAGAAGCAGTGGATGATAATAATAGTCTGATCTATTCGGATGAAAGTGGAGAACGTACATTGAAAATCGGAGTTCGTACAACGGAATCCGGGATCGTGACAAGATTTACAGATACACATTTAGCCACGTCTCTGGTGCATGGGATTACGGTCACAGCGGGATGTTATCCGATCGGGCAGACTGGCGGGTATAGTTATGTCGCTGTTTTTGAAAAAGATGGAGTTATATTTACCATAGAAAGTTCCGGTCTTACAGAGCAAAGATTTATCACAGTGATAGGAGAACTGACGGAATAGACAGATATGTTATGAAACAGAAGATTTAAAATAGGGTCTTGTCTGATAAAAATTCTAATGTCTTTTCTACAGGTTAAAAAATGAAGTTAAAAGAGATTGAGATTCCAAGACACTTATGATAGTATAAAAATAATTGTGAAGACACGAGAGAATCAGGTGCAAACAATCGATATTAAGGAAGTTAAACAGGAGGTCGTAGATAAAATGGAACAGTACAAGCAGGAATTTATCGAGTTTATGGTTGAGAGTGATGTGCTCAAATTTGGAGAGTTTACATTAAAGAGTGGACGTAAATCCCCATTTTTTATGAATGCAGGAGCTTATGTGACAGGTTCACAGTTAATGCGTCTTGGTGAGTATTACGCAAAGGCGATCCATGAGAAGTATGGAGATGATTTTGATGTATTATTCGGACCGGCATACAAGGGAATCCCGATCAGTGTTGTAACAGCAGTTGCATTCAGCAAATTGTATGGAAAAGAAGTCCGTTACTGTTCGGATAGAAAAGAAGAAAAAGACCACGGAGCAGATAAGGGAAGTTTCCTTGGAAGCAGTTTAAAAGACGGTGACCGTGTTGTCATGATCGAGGATGTTACAACATCCGGTAAATCCATGGAGGAGACAGTTCCGAAAGTAAGAGGAGCTGCAAATGTTGAGATCGTTGGCCTGATGGTTTCTTTAAACCGTATGGAAATGGGACTTGGCGGTAAAATGAGTGCACTTGATGAAATCCGAGAGACTTATGGTTTTCCGACAAATGCGATTGTAACGATGGAAGAGGTCGTAGAACATCTTTACAATAAGGAGTGTCAGGGCAAAATTGTCATTAATGATGAGATAAAAAAAGCAATTGATGCATACTATGAACAGTATGGATGTAAATAATGCGATGGATGACAGAAAAAAAAGACGCCGGCTGATTGCCGGCGTATTGTTCACTGTTTACTTTGCAGTGTTATTTTATTTTTTATTTTTTTCAGAAGAAATGGGACGAACTTATAGTGAAAGAGCATATCACTATAACCTTGTTCCATTCAAAGAAATTATGCGATTTATCCGTTATCGTAAAGCTCTTGGCACTTATGCAGTAGTTTTGAACCTTGCCGGCAATATTATTGCGTTTATGCCATTTGGAACATTTTTGCCGATCTATTATGAACGGTGCAGAAAAATGTGGTATACGGTTCTTTACAGTTTTGAATTAAGTCTTGTCGTGGAAATACTGCAACTGGTATTTAAGGTTGGAAGTCTGGATGTAGACGACCTGATCTTAAATACGATCGGGGGATTGTTTGGATTTCTTATCTATGATCTGGTGAAAAAGTTGACGCGAAAGATCACAGGGCGAAAGATGCATGATAATTAAAGTTCCAGATAGGTACCGCTTTTTACTTCTATCACAGAATCGCCATCAACTTCGAGCCATACACTGAGGGCACTTGGATTGTAAACTCTCCTGCAGTCTGCAGAAAAGAGGATACGTTTTGCAGCGTCCATATAGTCAATGATCTCGATGTTGGTTGCGTACCAGATATCATCCCTGCCACCCATATATGCGCAGAAATCTTCAATTACATTCCAGTTATCATGATTGTCAAATTCATAACTGTGACCCCATACATACATTAATTTTAAATATTGTTTTTTCTTAAATTCTGCAAAAAATTCAGCTTTTTCCATCAGATCCGGGGCGTCATGATGACAGGTCGGGTGCCATTCAAGCGGATCGGTTGGAAGTGCAAAATCAGCTGCCGGTTCTACGACACGGGCATAGGCAATTCCAAGCTGGCGGAATAATTGTTTGATGTCTTCATTGTAGGAACCATTTGGATAAGCATGTCCGCGGATAATGCGGCCGGTGATCTGTTCTAAACCTTTCCGGTCAGCTAAAATTTCTTCGGCAACTTCCGTCATCGGACAGCGTGCAATGGTCGGGTGAGTCATGGTATGGGTTGCAATTTCATGTCCGGTATAAAGTTCGTTGATACGTGAACTTTTAATCCGTGGTGGAGTAAGCCCTTCTTTATCGATCATTCCATAATTTAAATTAAAAGTTCCCCGTATGCCGTAACGGTTAAAAATAGAAACAAGACGCTCATCCTGGATTTTGCCGTCATCGTAGCTCATAGTCAGTGCTTTCGCCTTTCCTTTAGGGAAACATACATAAACTTTCATTGATAAAATCCTCCTGCAGGTTACATGGTAATATCTTTAAAATCTATTGTTATAGTAAACGCTTTTTACTTGGAGTGCAAGAACAATATGACTGCCGGACAGGTTGCATAAAAAGATATGTTTTTGTATAATAAAAGAATGTCGGCAGGAAAATGATATTTGAGAACGGCATGGAAGATTTAGGATAAAAATATGTGCCTGTCAGACACATGGATAAAAAGTGTGAAAATGAGGATAAATAGGATGCATAAAAAGCATAAAAGAGGATATAAATTCACAGACAAAAAGCAGTCAAAAAGGGGAGTTATTGCATGGATGCTGTCAGTTATTTCTTTAGCAGTTCTTGTTGCTGTTATTGTCTGTTCTTTTCAAAACAGAGGAAACGGCAGTATGTATCTTGGAAGTGCAGGAGTATCGTCCATGTTAGTCGGTGTGGTCGCATTATTTAATGCTGTCTTAAGTTTAAGAGAGGAAAATTCTTATCGTTTTTTTCCTTACCTTGCGACGATATGTTCTTTCCTTGCAGTTGGTGCATGGGTGGCATTATATGTGGTTGGATTTTTGCTGTAAATCACAATGTGTTAGATTACAACGTGATATATTTTGATAATTTATAATGACTCAGAATAGAGACATTCATTTATAAAAGAAATGGAGATTCAAATGACAGATTTTGAAAAACAGATTTCATTTATTATGGAACTGGATAAAATAAAAAAGATTACAAGGCAGACGTATTTAAGCGATGGGAGCAGAAAAGAAAATGATGCGGAACATTCCTGGCATCTGGCACTGATGGCGTTTGTGCTTGCTGATTACGCGAATGAGCCGATTGATGTATTAAAAACCATGAAAATGGTACTTCTTCATGATGTCATAGAAATCGATGCCGGAGATACCTACGCATATGATACGGAGGGCAATAAGACAAAGCGGGAGCGCGAATTAAAAGCGGCAGACAGGATCTTTGGATTACTCCCGGAAACACAGAAGAAGGAATACCGCGGTCTGTGGGATGAGTTTGAGGCTATGGAGACACCGGAATCAAAGTTTGCCAATATGTTAGATAAGGTGCAGCCATTATTTTTAAATGATGCATCGGGTGGTATCTCATGGGAAGAACATGGTGTGAAAAAGTCTCAGGTACTTAAAAGAGATGAGAGAGTGCATGAGGGCTCTGAGCGTATCTGGGAGTATGCAAAGTCATTGATCGAAAAAAATGCGAAGTATGGAAAACTGATTGATGAGTGATAGAATTTTGTTGTGGAGGTTTTGACTTAATGTTGTATAAAGAATTATATAAAGAATCCAACGAACTTGCGGAGGAGCGTTTTGCGTTGGTGCGTGAACGGATCGCAGAGATCGAAGAAAAGCCGGAGACCAAAGAAAAATATAAAGAATATTTCAGACAGACGGCACAGTTACTGCAGAAACAGGCGGCTGTTTACGATCTGTGGGCAGATGATGCGATTCAAAAGCGGAGTTTAAAGGAAGCAGAAGAATGTAATCTGGGATTCTATGAGGATATACTTGGAGCTGCATATCAGACAAGCTATGCGAATCCGGACTATGCTGTGAAAATATTAGGAGAAGAGTTTGGGCAGTTGCTCTGTGCTTATTTTGCTTACGTAAGAAGGGAGATTGGTGCAGCGTTTCGTGGAGATCTGATGCAGCTTACGATCCAGATGGAATTATTTGTGGAAATCTATAACCGTTTTGAGAATGGAGAAGAAAAAGATGCTCCGGAGAAGTCGGCAGTGCAGCAGGATCTGTACTGGTTTTTCCATGATTACAGCGAGATCTTTTATGAGAAAAGCCTTCGCAGGCTGATTGATCCGTCGGAAGATTTTGAGACGGATATTGTGATGAATGCAGATCTTACGGATCTGCGCTATCTGTATCGATACGGTGTATATATTGGAGAAAATGAAAAACAGATTGCAGCATTTTTAAATAAAATGACTGATGAAGAGATCCAGGCGATGGCAGACACCTATACAGAAGGGTACCGGATCGGTTTTGAAGTGACAGGCAAGGATCTTAGTAAAAAGCAGACAGTACAGCTTCGTTATCCGATCGGTTTTGAACGTATGGTCCGTGCAGCGGTGCATAATTTTGAAAAAATGAATTTAAAGCCGACCATGCTTGCAACGGTAACTTCACCAAACAAACAGTTTGACTATGACCACAGGGAAGACCGTGCGCTTTATCTGGATAAAGCATATGTGGAACGCTGTTTGGAGGCAAGAAAAAATTATTTCGAGGAAGAGAAAAAACTTGCAGCAGGTCATGCAGGCCCGGCAGTTATTGAAGTATTCGGGGAAGAACCGTTTTCACCGGAAAATAAAGAGTGTGCAGTGAAATATAACGAAAAACAGCAGAAACTGTGCGTTTATGAGATGAATATGGCAGGGCAGATGATCAATGAATATATCAAGGGCGAAGAACGCAGTTTTACGATCATCGCATACCCGATACCGGAGATTGGAGAGCGTTTCGAAGAAATCTTTGCTGAGACTGTGAAATTAAATACGTTAGATTACAAATTATACCAGACAATTCAGCAGAAGATCATTGATGTTTTAGATACAGCAGATCAGGTACACATCACAGGAAAAGGAAAAAACAAAACAGATTTATATGTAAATATCTGGAAATTAAAAGATCCGTCAAAGGAGACTGCATTTGAAAACTGTGTGGCAGATGTCAATATTCCGGTGGGAGAGGTATTTACTTCACCGGTACTAGAAAAGACCACGGGAACATTATTTGTCGGACAGGTATATTTAAACGGACTTAATTATGAGAATTTAGAGATACGGTTTAAGGATGGTATGGTAGAATCCTATACCTGCACGAATTTTAAGGATGAGGCGGAAAATAAAAAATATATCCGTGATAATGTCCTGAAACATCATGATACATTGCCGATGGGGGAATTTGCGATTGGGACGAATACGACAGCATACCGAATGGCGAGAGATTATCAGATCGCAGATAAGCTGCCGATTCTGATCGCGGAGAAAACAGGACCACATTTTGCAGTGGGAGATACCTGTTACAGTCATGAGGAGGACAACATTTCCTATAACCCGGATGGAAAAGCGATCGTTGCAAGGGAAAATAGTGTATCTGCACAGAGAAAAGAGTCCGTAGAAAAAGCGTATTTAAATTGTCATACAGATATTACGATCCCATATGATGAGCTTGACAAGATCACAGTGATAAGAAAAGATGGCAGTACAGAAGATATCATTGCAGATGGCAAATTTGTCTTAGCCGGAACAGAGCAGCTGAATGAGCCGCTTTTATAAAAACAGGATTGTTAAAAATAAGCTGGAGTCCTGCTTCAGAAATAAATAAGATAATATATAAGATTATTTAATAAATAAAATAATAAATATTAATTGGACTTCTAAAAGAATGACAGTTACAATACACATAGATAACAGTGGAGATTTGATACTGTAGGAATCTGGAAGGAGCACGATTATGGCAAAAGTTGGTATTGTAATGGGCAGCGATTCAGATATGCCGGTTATGGCAAAAGCTGCAGATATTTTAGATAAGCTTGGAATTGATTATGAGATGACGATCATCTCTGCGCACAGAGAGCCGGATGTATTTTTTGAATATGCAAAAAGTGCGGAAGCAAAAGGTTTTAAGGTGATCATTGCAGGTGCAGGAATGGCAGCACATTTACCGGGTATGTGTGCAGCGATTTTTCCGATGCCGGTCATTGGTATCCCAATGCATACCACATCGCTTGGTGGAAGAGATTCTTTATACTCGATCGTTCAGATGCCGTCCGGTATTCCGGTTGCAACCGTAGCAATCAACGGTGGAGCAAATGCAGGTCTGCTTGCAGCAAAGATCCTTGCTACATCAGATGAGGCACTGCTTGCGAAATTAAAAGAATATTCGAAAGAGTTAAAAGAGCAGGTTCAGGCGAAAGATGCCAGATTACAGGAAGTCGGCTATAAGAATTACTAAAAGAAGCAGATAATGATAAATGTATTATTCTGAATAAAACACATGACAGCAGAGACGGACAGACGATACAAAAAATGAACATGTAAACAACAGATTCAGGAGGAAAAGTAAATGGATTACAAAAATTCCGGTGTTGATATCGAAGCAGGATACAAATCAGTGGAACTGATGAAAAAATATGTACAGGGAACCATGAGACCAGAGGTTCTGACAGGTCTTGGCGGATTTTCCGGTGCATTTTCCATGGAAAAATTCAAAAACATGGAGAAACCTACCTTAGTATCCGGAACAGACGGTGTAGGTACCAAAATAAAACTTGCGTTTCTTATGGACAAACATGATACGATCGGAATTGACTGTGTTGCAATGTGTGTCAACGATATCGCATGTGCAGGCGGCGAACCTTTATTTTTCCTTGATTATATTGCATGTGGAAAGAACTATCCGGAAAAGATCGCATCTATCGTAAGTGGTGTGGCAGAGGGATGCAAACAGTCTGATGCAGCCTTGATCGGTGGGGAGACAGCAGAGCATCCGGGACTGATGCCTGAAGATGAATATGATCTTGCAGGATTTGCAGTTGGTGTTGTAGATGAAAAGGACATTATCACAGGTGCCGACTTAAAGGCAGGAGACGTACTGATCGGTATGGCATCCTCCGGTGTACATTCCAATGGTTTTTCACTTGTCAGAAAAATCTTTGAAATGACAAAAGAGAGTCTCGATACATATTATGATGAATTAGGAAAAACGCTTGGAGAGGCATTACTTGTACCTACAAGAATTTATGTAAAAGCACTGCGCAGCGTCAAAGAAGCGGGAGTACGTGTCAAAGCATGCAGCCATATTACAGGTGGCGGTTTCTATGAGAATGTTCCGAGAATGCTGCCGGAGGGAAAACATGCCATGATCCGCAAAGACAGCTATGAGGTTCCGGCTATCTTTAAACTGATGGCAGAAAAAGGACAGGTCGAAGAAAAAATGATGTACAATACCTACAATATGGGACTTGGTATGGTACTTGCAGTAGATCCTGCTGATGTGGATAAGACTATGGAAGCAATCAAAGCAGCAGGCGAGACACCATATGTGGTTGGCGAGATCAAAGATGGTGAAAAAGGAGTAACCTTATGCTAAAACTGGCAGTCTTAGTATCCGGTGGAGGAACAAATCTTCAGGCGATCATAGATGCAATCAGTGCAGGAAAAATAACAAATGCATGTATTTCGGTTGTCATCAGCAATAATGTAAATGCCTATGCATTAGAACGTGCGAGGGCACATGGAATCGAAGCATTGTGTATCTCACCGAAAGATTTTGAAAGCAGGGAGGCTTTTAATCAGGCATTCCTTGAAAAATTAAATTCTTACAATGTGGATCTCGTCGTGCTCGCAGGATTTCTTGTAGTATTGCCGGAAATGATGATAAAAGAATACGAAAACCGCATTGTGAATATTCATCCATCCCTGATTCCGTCTTTTTGTGGAAAAGGGTTTTATGGATTAAAAGTGCATGAAGGTGTGCTTGCCCGTGGCGTAAAAGTAACCGGTGCAACGGTACATTTCGTGGATGAGGGGACAGATACAGGACCTATCATTTTACAGAAGGCAGTTGAGGTAAAGCAGGGTGATACCCCGGAAGTATTGCAGCGTCGTGTCATGGAACAGGCAGAGTGGGTGATCCTTCCGAAAGCGATCGATCTGATCGCAAACGGGAAGGTATCCGTGAAAGATGGTCATGTGATCATTGCAGAGTAAATAATGGAATATCAGACCGATAAAATGTATTCATGAAGTGGCAGTGAGATAAATGAAACAAAGTGTATCATAAAAGAGTAAGGAGCGACGGAGAATGAAAGTATTAGTAGTTGGAAGCGGTGGACGTGAACATGCAATCGTGACAAGTGTGGCAAAAAGCCCGCGTGTCGATAAAATTTACTGCGCTCCGGGAAATGCCGGAATTGCGGCCCTTGCAGAGTGTGTACCGATCGGTGCCATGGAGTTTGATAAACTTGTGGCTTTTGCAAAAGAGCATGCCATTGATTTTACGATCGTTGGAATGGATGATCCACTGGTTGGTGGTATTGTGGATGTTTTTGAAGCAGAGGGATTAAAGGTATTTGGACCTCGTAAGAATGCAGCTATTTTAGAGGGCTCTAAGGCATTCTCAAAAGATCTCATGAAAAAATATAATATTCCGACAGCGGCTTATGAAAACTTTACTTCAGCAGAGGAGGCACTTGCTTATTTAGAGACAGCAAAGATGCCGATCGTATTAAAAGCTGACGGGTTGGCGCTTGGTAAAGGTGTTTTGATTTGTAATACCTTAGAGGAAGCAAAAGCTGGTGTTAAAGAGATCATGGAGGATAAAAAGTTCGGAACTGCCGGAAATACCATGGTCGTGGAAGAATTTATGACAGGACGTGAAGTGTCTGTTTTATCTTTTGTGGATGGAAAGACGATAAAGATCATGTCTTCTGCACAGGATCACAAACGCGCAAAAGACGGTGATCAGGGATTAAATACCGGAGGAATGGGAAACTTTTCACCAAGTCCTTTTTACACGAAAGAAGTGGATGATTTCTGTCAGAAATACATTTATCAGGCAACCGTGGATGCCATGGCCGCAGAGGGAAGACCGTTTACCGGCGTTATTTTCTTTGGATTGATGCTGACAGAGGATGGACCGAAAGTGTTAGAGTATAATGCGAGATTCGGTGATCCGGAAGCACAGGTCGTACTTCCACGTATGAAAAATGATATCATTGATGTAATGGAAGCCTGTGTAGATGGTAAGTTAGATACCATTGACCTGCGGTTTGAGGATAATGCAGCAGTCTGCGTGGTTTTAGCATCGGATGGATACCCGGTATCTTATGAAAAAGGATTTAAGATCAGTGGTCTTGAAAAATTTGATGGAAAAGATGACTATTTCTGCTTCCATGCCGGAACGAAATTTGATGAGAATGGCGATATCGTCACAAACGGCGGACGTGTGCTCGGTATCACGGCAACCGGAGCCGATCTGAAAGAGGCAAGAAAGAAAGCCTATGAGGCAACCGAGTGGGTCAGCTTTGCCAATAAATATATGCGTCATGATATCGGAAAAGCGATTGATGAGGCAGAATAAAAGTGGAGGACACATCAGATGACCAGAAAAGAAAAAGCGATCGAATTACATAATAAAGGATTTAATTGTGCACAGGCAGTTGCCTGTGCATTTGCTGACGAAACCGGAATACCGGAGGAAACGTTATTTGCAGCCTGTGAGGGATTTGGACTTGGCATGGGTGGCATGGCAGCAACCTGCGGAGCAGTATCCGGTGCTGTTATGCTTGCAGGATTAAAAAATAGCTGCAAAAACCTAGAGCAGCCGGCAAGCAAGGCAGATACTTACAAACTGACCAGGGAGATCACGAAGGAATTTCTTGATAAAAACGGATCACTGACCTGTGGGGAATTAAAAGGCGTTACAACTGGAAAGGTACTAAGAAGCTGTCCGGATTGTATCCGTGATGCTGTGGAGATCGCCGAGAAGATCTTAGAATTATAAAAAAATATGGAATGATACTATGTTATATCAGAAGGAAGATGCGGGAAAATCCTGCATCTTTTTTTCTTTACCTAGAATCATATTTTTGCACTTTAAAGTGGCAGAATGACGTGAAAAAAATACGAAATAATTTATTGTTATGTCAAAATATACAACGAAATAAAACGAAAAATAAAGAAAATTGATAAAGTGCACAAATAAAAAAGAAGAATTTTCAAGAAAGACAGAAGAATATTGTATGTTTATCTAATCCTCCTGTTGATATAATGCACTTGTAACAAACAAAGAGTTACAAATACATTAAATCAAATGGGAGGATTTTTCTATGAAAAGAAAGGTAGTTAGTGTAATCTTAGCAACAGCAATGGTAGCATCTATGGTAGCAGGATGTGGCGGAAGCAATAATGCATCCACAAACAATGCCGGAACAACAACCGATGCAGCAGCAAGCGATGCAGCAGCAAGCGATACATCAAATGATGCAGCAGCTACAGAGGCAGCCGACGCAGGGGACGCAGCAGCCGATGCAGCAACAGACGCAGATGCAAGTCTTGCAGACAAAAAAGTTGGTGTATGTATTTACCAGTTCTCCGATAACTTCATGACACTGTTCCGTACAGAGCTTGAAAATTATCTGGTAGAAAAAGGATTTTCAAAAGACAATATCACAATCGTTGATGGTGCAAACGATCAGGCTACACAGACAGGTCAGATCGATAACTTCATCACAGAGGGTGTAGATGTTCTTATTATCAACCCGGTTAACTCTTCTTCCGCAGCAACCATCACAGATAAAGTAGTTGCAGCAGGAATCCCGCTTGTATACATCAACCGTGAGCCGGATGAAGAAGAGCAGAAGAGATGGTCAGATAACAACTGGGATGTTACATACGTTGGATGTGATGCCCGTCAGTCCGGTACTTTCCAGGGTGAAATGATCAGTGATCTTGGCCTTGATACCGTTGATTTAAATGGAAATGGAAAGATCGACTACGTTATGGTAGAAGGTGATCCGGAGAACGTTGATGCACAGTACCGTACAGAGTATTCTGTAAAAGCTCTTGAGGATGCAGGACTTGAAGTTAACTGCTTATCTGATCAGGTTGGTAACTGGCAGCAGGATCAGGCACAGCAGATCGTAGCAAATGCCCTTGGACAGTACGGTAACGATGTAGAAGTTGTATTCTGTAACAACGATGCAATGGCACTTGGTGCTTTACAGGCAATCCAGAGTGCAGGACGTACCGTAGGTACTGATATTTATCTGGTAGGTGTTGATGCATTATCAGAGGCATTAGAGGATGTTCTTGCAGGAACCATGACAGGTACCGTATTTAACGATCACTTCTCACAGTCCCACAGTGCAGCAGATGCAGCTATCAACTACATCACAGGCGCTGGCAATGATCACTACATCGGATGTGATTATGTAAAAGTAACAAAAGACAATGCACAGGATGTTCTTGACATGGTTAAATAATCTGTAAATAGAACAGGGTATAAAAGTGGTGCGGGTGCATATGGCACCCGCTGCCACTATTCATAAGAATTATGATCAGACTGCAGAAATGCAGAAATGAATGTATGAAATAAAAACAGGCAGATATATATTCTATGAAAAATGAAGTGTGCTAAATAGCACAGATATGAAATAGGAACATAATTGGCAGAGAAGTAAGCCAAATGATATAAAGGAGGAGAAACATGGCTGAGTATAAACTGGAGCTTAGGGGCGTGTGCAAATCTTTCCCCGGTGTCAAAGCACTTGACAATGTACAGTTATCACTCCGTCCGGGAACAGTCCATGCACTGATGGGGGAAAACGGTGCAGGAAAATCAACCCTGATGAAATGTTTGTTTGGTATCTATAAAATGGATGCCGGAGAAATTATTTTGGACGGAGAAAAAGTCGAGATCAATAATCCGGATGAGGCAATGAAAAAAGGAATTGCCATGGTACATCAGGAATTGCAGCCGGTACCGGCAAGAAGCGTTGCAGAAAATATGTATCTGGGAAGATTCCCGACAAAGTATGGACCATTAAAAGTCATCGATCATAAGAAAATGTATGAGGAGACTGCAAAATGGTTAAAAGAAGTAAAAATGGATTTTGATCCGAAAGCACAGCTTGGATCTTTATCCATAGGTCAGATGCAGTCTGTTGAGATTGCAAAGGCTGTTTCACAGCAGGCGAAAGTTATCATCTTTGATGAGCCGACATCTTCTCTTTCCGATAACGAAGTAGAAGCATTGTTCCGCATCATGAATGATCTAAGAGACAAAGGTGTGGCAATGGTTTACATTTCACATAAGATGGATGAGATCAAACGGATCGCTGATGATATCACGGTCATGCGGGATGGTACATATGTTGGAACCTGGCCGGCAGCAGAGATGACAACAGACCAGATCATCACAAAGATGGTTGGACGTGAGCTGACCAATGTATATCCACCGAGAGAAAACAAACCGAGTGATGAAGTAGTTATGGAAGTAAAGAATCTTTGCTCCATTCATGCGAAATCATTCCAGAATGTAAGTTTTCAGCTCCACAAAGGCGAGATCCTTGGATTTGGCGGTCTGGTAGGTGCACAGAGAACAGAGCTTATGGAAGGAATCTTCGGTATCCGTGGTATTGCATCCGGTGAGATCTATATGCATGACAAAAAGGTAAAGATCAAACATCCGATCGATGCGATGAATGCAGGAATTGGTCTGATCACTGAGGATCGAAGAGGAAACGGTATTTTCGGATGCCTGTCCATAAAGGATAATGTAGGTGTATCTATTTATAACAAATATCTCAATGCAGGATTTGTTTTAAATCACAAAAAGATCAATGAGATCGTAACAAGCAGTATTAAAAAATTAAGCATTAAGACTCCGAGCATGAAAGAACATATTTCCAATCTGTCCGGAGGTAACCAGCAGAAAGTAATCGTTGCAAGATGGTTAGCCAACGATCCGGATGTTCTGATCATGGATGAGCCTACCCGTGGTATTGATGTAGGTGCAAAACATGAGATTTATGAGATTATGTGTGACTTAGCAAAACAGGGAAAAGCAATCATCATGATTTCTTCAGAGATGTCAGAGCTTCTTGGAATGTCAGACAGAATTTGTGTTATGTGTAACGGTAAACTGACCGGTGAGGTTGAGAAACCGGAAGATATGACACAGGCAAAAATTATGGAATACGCAACAAGATTCTGATGCGATAGGAGGAGACGAAAATGGGAAAGACAAAACAGCAGAAAGTAAAAGATTTTTTGATCAACAACGGGGTTATTATTGTAATGTTCATTCTGGTAATCTATACCGGTTTAACATCCAATAACTTCTTTACAAGCAACAACTTAATGAATATTCTTATGAATATGAGTGCACGACTTGTCATTGCACTTGGTATTGCAGGATGTGTTATCACCGCAGGATGTGACCTTTCCGCAGGACGTATGATCGGTTTTGGTGCATGTGTCTCAGGTATGTTGTTACAGCGTCTGGATTACTCCGGTAAATTCTTCCCGGATATGAAACCTATGAACGTATTTTTAGTAGCGATCATCGCAATGCTCATCTGTGCAGCATTTGGTACTGTAACCGGTATCTTTATTGCATACTTAAATGTACCACCTTTCATTGCAACCTTAGCAATGATGGAAATCGTTTATGGTATTGGACTTATCGTAACAAACGCAACACCACTTGGTGGTTACGTAGAAGCATACACAAATGTAGCAAATGGTAAATTCCTTGGTATTAACTACCTGATCTGGATCGCAATTGTTGTGGCAGCAATCACATGGTTCATTTTCAACATGACTCGTCATGGAAAATATATGTATGCGATCGGTGGCAACCCACAGGCAGCAGAAGTTGCAGGTGTTCCTGTAAAGAAAACATTGATCTTAATCTACATGAAAGCAGCAGCTATGTATGGTCTTGCAGGATTCATGCTCGGCGCAAAAGCAGGTGGTGCATCTGTTCAGACCGGATATGGTTACGAGATGGAAGCAATCGCAGCATGTACGATTGGTGGTGTATCCGTAACAGGTGGTCGTGGTAAAGTTTCATCCGCTATCATCGGTGTTGCAGTATTCGAGTTATTAAAGGTTGCACTCCAGTACTTAGGAATGAATGCGAACGCACAGTACATCGCAATCGGTGTTGTAATCTTCGTAGCAATTTCTCTGGATATCAGAAAATATATAGCAAGAAAATAAAAGATACGGTATAATTTCTATATCGGACTGTAAAATAACGGCTGGGTGTTACAGACCAGCCGTTATTTTTTCTCTATGAAAAAGAAAGGAAAACAAGGATTATATGACTACAGAACAGATTTTAGAGACAGCAGGAATCCCATTACTTTTATTTGTGATTTTGATCTATTATGGAATGCGTTTATGGTTTATGAAAGATATTTCAGCCATCCGCGGAAAAAATAAGCCGCCAGTGAAAGACGAAGAAAATTATGCAAAGGCTGCAGGAAAGCTGATGTTCTTTTTTGCAGTTGCAACGCTTGTCATGATGTTTTTATTATTCTGGAACACCTATATTGCAGTGGCAGAGATCATTATCTGCACTGTGATCCTTGGAATTTTATGGCATAATATGAATGCAAAATATGGAGACTAGCAGGAGAAAGTTACAATGAATTTATATTCGGTATTATTGGTAGATGATGAGGAAGAAGTATATTCTGTTATCATGAAAAAACTTGACTGGGAAGCGATGGGATTTCGTATTGCCGGATATGCAAGAAATGGTGTGGAAGCATTAGAACTGGCGGAAGAAATTCAGCCGGATGTTGTAATGACAGATATAAAAATGCCTTACATGGACGGACTGACTTTAAGCAAAAAGTTAAAAGAGCTTTACCAGAAAATTAAAATCATTATTTTTTCCGGATTTGATGAATTTGAGTATGCAAAAGAAGCTATAAAGATCGAGGCTGAGGAGTATATTTTAAAACCAATCAATTCAAACGAACTGCGGGAAGTGTTTGAGCGGATCAAGACAAACTTAGACAGAGAACTTGATGAGAAGCGCAATATCGAAAAACTGCGTGCATATTATATGGAAAGTCTTCCGGTATTGCAGGAAAACTTTTATACCTCACTGATAGAGGGACGTATCCCGGCATCTGAGATTGACAAATATTTAAAACAATACCAGATACCGTGGAGCGGTCCATATTATGTAGCGAC
The DNA here is from genome assembly GCF_003463035.1 of Roseburia sp. OF03-24. Lineage (NCBI taxonomy): Bacteria > Bacillati > Bacillota > Clostridia > Lachnospirales > Lachnospiraceae > Roseburia > Roseburia sp. OF03-24. Next base: position 40,668 of record NZ_QSCK01000029.1, read on the forward strand.
GATCTTACATATCAGCACACAAGATCCACAGCTTGAACTCGATCCGTTTTTGCTTGGAATGTCAGTAAAACAGCTTGCGGAAGAACAGTTTGTGGACAAGTGGAGATCTAATACATTCTTTTATTTGGGAGACATTCTTGTGATCACGCAGCTGAAAGATACCGCAGAGATCACAGTTTATACCAATGCAATGGATAAGTTCTGTAAACTGGCGAAGCGTGTCTGCGGTGCAAAGGTCACCGCTGGAATTGGAGCAATCTGTGATGAGATCGCAGAGCTTCCGGCTTCCTATCAGGGAGCGCGCAATGCGGTTTCCTACCGTGTGATTTATGGAAATACAAGAGCCATTAATATTGCAGAGATCGATCCACAGGGCAGTGCAGAAGAACCGTGGGAAGAACAGTCGATCGGGAATATCTTAAAAAAGATAAAGACCGGGGATGAGAGAACCTTAAAAGAGGCAGTGAAAGAGAGCGTTACACAGTTATCCGGACGGGGGGCATCACTGCAGAAATACCAGATATTTATCACGGAACTTATTGCTGAGATTTTCCGGTTTGGTACGCTCAATGGACTGAATCTGGATGAAATCTTTGGTGGCACCGGTGATATTTACCGGGAAGTTATGCAGATGGAATCACCAGAAGCACTGGAAAGCTGGCTGTTAAAGACCGGATGCCAGATGCAGGAGATGATCCAGAATGGCAGACAGGATACGACGAAATCATTTGTGACAAAAGCGATCGAGTATGTCAGGGAACATTATGCAGATTCGAGTCTTAATGTGGAGAGTGTATGCAAAAATCTTTCTGTGAGTACAGCATATTTTTCCACGGTGTTTAAAAAAGAAACCGGAAAAACTTTTATCAATTATCTGACGGAGTACCGGATGGAACAGGCACTGGATCTGCTATTAAATCAGGATGAGAAAACATATGTTATTGCAGAAAAAGTAGGATACTCAGACCCAAATTATTTCAGCTATGCATTTAAGAAACAGTTTGGAATGTCACCTTCAAAATACAAAGCAGAAAAAAGGAAATAAATTTGTCAAACATCAGGGAAAAAATAAAAGAGATAACTGCATATATAAGACATTTGGTAAAACCACACAGTATTCAGGTGACGATCTCTATTTCGTTTACGATCCTTTCCATCTGCAGTATGTCATTTCTTGGCGTCACGCTCTACCGGCAGTTTTCAAACAGGGCGGAGACGATGACGATCGAGAGCACAGGGCAGCTTTTAAATCAGACCGCCATCAATCTGGAGGATTATCTCAGAAATATGCGTCGTATTTCGGATACCATGTATTACAGTGTCATCAAGAATAAAGATCTTGCCAGTGACACGATGGATGAAGAAATGAATCTTTTGTACGAAGCAAATAAAGATAATCTGATCAGTATTGCCTGCTATACAGGAGATGGGCAGCTTGTGGCAGCGGTACCTGTTGCAAATGAAAAAGAGCAGGTGAATATCATAACACAGCAATGGTTTACCGATGCGGTCGGTCAGATGGAGAATCTGCATTTTTCCACGCCGCATGTGCAGAATCTGTTTGATGATCCGACCTACCGCTATTACTGGGTCGTCTCCTTAAGCCGGGCTGTAGAGCTGACAAGCAATGGAACGTCGACGCTTGGAGTCCTTTTGGTTGATATGAATTACAGCAGTATTGAACAGATCTTAAAGAAAGCAAATGTTGGAAATTCATCGGAATATGTTTACCTGATCGATGGTAAGGGTGAGATCATTTATCATCCGAGACAGAAACTGATCTATACGGATCTTTATCAGGAAAATAACATCGAAGCTGCAGGATATGAGGATGGAAGTACAGAAGAGACTTTTCTGGGTGAAAAACGTCTTGTTACAGTAAAGACAGTCAGTTATACCGGATGGAAGATCGTCAGTGTTGTACCGATGAGTTCTTTTGATATGGGTATGACCGGTACAAAATATTTTGTGATCATGTTAGTGACGGTGTGCATGCTTGCTGTGATTCTTTTAAATCAGCTGGTGTCAGCAAGTATTGCAATGCCTTTGAAGAAGCTGAATAATTCGGTCAAGGAATGGGAGTCAGGAAACCTGAATCCGTCTATTTATATCGGCGGAACGATGGAGGTCGAACATTTAGGACGCACGCTTAAGTCTACTGTGGAACAGATAAGGCAGCTGATGCAGGATATTGTGGTTGAACAGGAAGAAAAGAGGAAAAGTGAACTCGATGCACTTCAGTCACAGATCAATCCTCATTTCCTGTATAATACATTAGATTCGATCGTATGGATGATCGAGGGCGAGCGGTATGAGGATGCAGTGTTTATGATCACACAGTTAGCGAGTCTTTTCCGCATCAGTTTAAGCAGGGGAAAGACGGTCATAAGTGTGGAAGATGAGTTAAAGCATGCCAGAAACTATATGAATATCCAGAAAGTCCGATATAAAAATATTTTTGAAGTGCGGTTTGACATAGATGAAGAGATCCTGCAGTGCTGTACGGTAAAACTGGTGGTGCAGCCGTTGCTTGAAAATGCAATCTATTATGGCGTGGAATGTATGGACGGAGACGGTGAGATCGAAGTCCGGGGATACCGGCGTAATGATGATGTCTATATTGAAGTAACGGATAATGGACTTGGAATACCGGAAAATGAGGTCGAACAGCTTCTGAGGGAAAATAATCGTGTACACAAACGTGGATCGGGTGTAGGACTTTTAAATGTGCATAACCGGATCAGACTGCGCTTTGGTGAAAAATATGGTCTTGAAATAGAGAGTGTGCCGGATGAGGGCACAACGGTAAGAATTCATCTGCCATATATTATATATACACCCGAAGAGCAGGAACGGTTAGAAGCAGGGAGAAAACAGCTATGAAGCAGGCCGGAAAAAATAATTTAATGTATTTAATGGCAGTGATTATAGTGATTATTGCATTTATTGCTTTTGCGACATATGGGATGCTTGATGACAATAAAGATGAGGAATGGTATCCGGTATCCGTGATCGTAGAAAACAGCAGCAGCGACAGGTATACTTCTTTCCGGGAGGGACTTGAACGTGGCGCAGAGGATTATCACATCCGGTTGAATGTTGTATCAACGGGGAACTTTCTCAATCTCGAAGAAGAATACCAGATCATCCACAGGGAGCTTGACAATGGGGCAAAGGGTGTGATCGTTGAAATGTGTGACAGCAGAAATTACACAGACGACGCAGCAGTGGAAATCGGTTCTGATAAGATGATCCTGGCAGAGACAGATGTGGATGCAGAGGGAATGTATGCGGCAATACTGCCTCAGTCTTATGAGATGGGGGCAGCAGTTGCAGAGGCTGTCATTGCGGATTATGGTGAAAATTTAGCGGAAGTTAATATTGGAATCCTTGCCGGAAATCAGAAACAGACTGCCGGAGTGCAGTGTCTGAAAGGTTTCATGGATAAAATCCAGACCGCCGGTGCATCCATTGCATGGAACTTGTCCGATGAAGATAACGTAAATAATACATTTGAATGGTGCCTGCAGAAAAAGAAAGTGGATATTGTGGTGTCTTTGGACAATGATACTACAGAGCAGGCGGTAGACTACCTTCAGGCACAGAAACAGATAAAATTCCAGCTTTACGGAATCGGATGTTCGGAAAAAAATGTCTATTACCTTGACAAAGGAGAAATCAGGGCGTTGATCGTTCCGAATGAATTTAATATCGGGTATTTAAGCGTGGCAGCGATCGCAGGACAACTGCGGGAGCCGTTATCTTCTGCAAAAACAGAAGAAATCGGTTTTCTTACAATTACAAAAGAAAATCTGTATGATGAGGAGAATCAAAAGATTTTATTCCCTATTGTACAGTGATATAAATGGGCAGAGATATCAGGTTGAGGGGCGAAGTGTCTGCCGCATATCAAATGGGGGAAATATCCTTGAAGAAAATAAAAAGATATAAAAAAATAACAGTTATTATTGGTGGAATTTTAGCAGGAAGCATGGTCATTTGTGGTTGTGGTGGTAGAGAAGATGCCAAAAAGAGCATTAAGATCGGGATTTCTGTTTATGATCAATATGATACATTTGTGTCAGAAATGATGAAAGATTTTAATGATTATGCAACGAAAAAGGAAGAGGAGACGGGCATCTCGATTAACATAGATACTTATAATGCCGCAGCCAGCCAGTCAACACAAAACAGTCAGGTAGAAAACATGGTTACAGAAGGATGTGATGTGATATGTGTCAACCTGGTGGACAGAACAGATCCGACAGCGATCATTGATCTTGCAGAAAAAAATGATATTCCGGTCATTTTTTTCAACCGTGAGCTGGTAGAGGAGGACTTAGAACGCTGGTCAAGACTATATTATGTCGGAGCGCAGGCGTTTGAATCCGGGATCATACAGGGAGAACTTGCGGCAGCGGCATTCCTGACAGATGATTCATTTGATAAAAATGGAGACGGAATCTTTCAATATGTCGTGTTAGAGGGGGAAGCAGGTCACCAGGATGCGATCGTCCGTACGGAGTATTCAGTCAGTACGATGATTGACAGTGGTGTGGAAGTGGAAAAATTAGGATATGCGATCGCAAACTGGAACCGTGCACAGGCGCAGACAAAGATGGCACAGCTTATGTCACAGTTCGGGGATAGCATAGAACTTGTCATTGCCAATAATGACGATATGGCGTTAGGTGCGATCGATGCACTGAAAGCATCTGATCTTACAAAGGATGAATGGCCGGCGGTTATTGGAATCGATGGAACAGATGTAGGACTTGAGGCAGTCAAAAATAAAGAGATGATCGGAACAGTCTATAATGATAAGGAAGGTCAGGCAAGTGCGATGTTAAACCTTGCTTACGGGCTTTCAACCGGAGGGGATCTGTCGGATCTTGATCTGATCGACGGAAAATATATACGTCTGCCTTATGCGAGAGTGACATATGATGATGTGGATCTGTACATGGAAGGAGATACGGAATAAATGACGATGCAGAATGAAAAAACAGATTATCTTTCGGAGTGGCCTGCGCATTATTATGAGATCGAAGACATTAATGAGCGTGAGCGGATCTTAAAACTTGCAATAGAGCAGAAGTTAGATCCTGCCGGAGATGAAAAACGTCTTCTGGTTTTAAAAAAACGTTTTGGTGAGAAGCAGGCGGAAAAACGTGCGGATCATTTTTTGCACGCATGGATGATGATCCAGGCGACGGGGGCAGGAGGTGTATCCTTTTTTCAGAAAAAAAGACAGAAAAAAGAACTCTGCAGGTATTTTTCGCAGTTGGGTATCCAGATGGAGAAAACAAAAAATGTGGAGAAGGAACCCGACAGAGAGGATGCCTGTGGATATGTACTTGAGGAAGAGTGGAAAAATTTTGCATATACTTATCTTGCTTCCTGTACCGGGAGCAGGGCATATTGTTCGACTTTGTTTGGGATCGTTCCGATAAAAGATGCTGCAGTGGCGGAAAAGATCGCGAAAGATATCGATCTTGTGACGAAAGATTACCCGGCAGCATTTGGACTGGAGGAGGCAGTGCGTCCATTCCGCAGTATTATGGTGGATTCATTCTGCCAGTATGTTCCAAATGGAGAAGCGGTCTGGAAATCGATGCACGGATGAAAATGGACATAGTGTCGTCTTTGGATGGAAACACTAGACATTTTTTTCATATCATAGTATAGTAAAGCATGTTGAACCTTGAAAATTGAATAAAAATTGTTTTATGTTCAGATACGCGGTCTTTGCACCCGTATACCGGACACATAAATAGAACAACAGATTTTACACGGCAAGTGTGTAGACTGTTGTTTTCCCAGAAGCGCCATGTACCTGCAGAAAAATGTTTGAAATCTGATAAAAGCATCTGAGATTGATAAGGGCAGGTTAACGAGGAGGAGAGTGATCGAAGATTCGGCGGATGCTCTCCCGTACATTCCCAGTGCGAGATATACCGGCAAATATGCAGGTGACTGCAAAACAAATACGGTATAAGGGAGGAAATAACAAATAACACGGATGTGTTTATAATAGAAAAGAGGAAAATTTATGTGTGGAATTATTGGTTATACAGGCAGTGAAGATGTAAAAGGCGTATTACTTGATGCGTTAGAGCTCCTTGAGTACCGTGGCTATGACAGTGCGGGAATCGCAGTGGCAGATACTGACGCAAAACAGACGAAAGTTTATAAATGTGCAGGAAGAGTGAAAGATTTAAGAGCCATCTGTGAGTCGGAGAAAATTATCACAGAGTGTGGAATCGGTCACACCAGATGGGCAACACACGGAGGTGTTAATGACACCAATGCACATCCGCATCAGGTTGGAAAAGTAACTTTAGTACACAATGGTATTATTGAAAATTACAGAGAACTGATTGCGGACTATGAGTTAGAAAGTATTTTAAAATCAGAGACAGACAGTGAAGTTGTGGCAGCACTTTTAAATAAGTTTTATACCGGTGATCCGGACGAAGCAATCAAAAAGACAGTATCCAAGTTAAAAGGAACATTTGCTCTGGTTATCTTATTTGAAGATCATCAGGGTGAGATTTATTCTACCAGAAATGTCAGTCCGATCGTTGCAACATTCTGTAAAGAGGGAGCTATGCTTGCTTCTGATCTGACAGCACTCTGCCGTTTTACAAACCGTTATTTTGTAGTTCCAGAGTATCATATTTTAAAACTTACAAAGGATGCGGTCAGTCTGAAAGATTTTAATGGAAATCCGGTTGAGCCGGACTATCTTGAAGTCGACTGGGAACTTAACAATGCCGGAAAGAACGGCTATCCGTTTTATATGGAAAAAGAGATCATGGAACAGCCGGATGCGATCGAGCGTACGATCGCAAACCGTATTACAAGCGGAATGCCGGATTTTACGGCAGACGGTGTGCCGGATGAGATCTTTACACAGTGTGAGCGTGTTAATATCATTGCGTGCGGTACAGCAATGCATGCAGGTCTTGTGGCTCAGGCACTTGTAAAATCGATTCTTCATATGCACATTGATGTGGATATGGCCTCCGAGTTTATGTATTCTGATCCTGTCATCGACGAAAAATCATTGGTCATCGCAGTTTCACAGTCCGGTGAGACGATCGATACGTTAGAGGCAGTCAAATATGCAAAAAAACGTGGAGCAAAATGTTTATCCATTATTAATGTAAAAGGATCTTCCATTGCCCGTGAGAGCGACTATGTGCTCTATACAAATGCAGGACCGGAGATCGCTGTTGCAAGTACGAAAGCATATACGACACAGCTTGCTGTATTTTATCTGATCGTGGCAAAAATGGCAGTGCTTCGTGGTGTTTTTTCACAGGAAGAGACACAGAGCTTTGTACGTGAACTGCAGCGTACACCGGATGTCATGAAAAAGGTATTAGAGGGACGTCAGGATATCCATAAACTTGCCAATAAAGTATTAGAAGCAAAAGATCTGTTTATGATCGGTCGTGGACTTGATTACTCTATTTTACTGGAAGGATCCTTAAAGTTAAAAGAGGTATCTTATATTCACTCTGAGGCATATGCTTCCGGCGAGCTGAAACATGGACCGATCGCGCTTATCACGCAGGATACGCCGGTCGTTGCAGCAGTGACACAGGAAAAACTGATGTCAAAGGAATTGTCAAATATCAAAGAGGTCAGATCAAGAGGTGCGGATATCGTGCTTTTTATCAAAGAAAGTCTTGCAAAAGATATTGATCGTGCATATGATACCTTCCATCTGCCGGATATGCAGGACGAATTTATGGTAATGCCTGCATCTGTGGCATTGCAGTTACTTGCTTATTATGTTTCTTCCGACAAGGGATTTGATGTTGATAAGCCAAGAAACTTAGCGAAAGTAGTAACTGTGGAATAAGAGAAGAAAAATAAAAAGATATGTGGAAAAGTGTCCGGGAAAGGGAAAAAGACCGCGTATCTGAGCATAAAAATAAGACCGGGGCAGCCTCACAAAGTATTTGGTGTGGCTGCCCCATTTACATTTAAACCAGTTCTGCAATCCGTGATACTGCCACGTAAATTTCGGAAATCTTATACCACGTACGGTAGTCGATGACACCAGTGACAGGCAGACCAAAGACACGCTGAAAAATTTCCACAGCTTCCCTTGTGGCAGGACCATAGATCCCATCTGGTGTTACAGTTGGAATAGCCGGATAAGATCTTGAAATCCGTGCGAGTTCTTCCTGAATCTGGCGTACTTTTTCACCAGTAGAACCGATCGTAAGGTCTACCCTTGGCCAGGAAGCCGGAATACCGGATACTTCTTCTGCGGTGTTGATGTACATGTTGTTACCATAATAATAGCGCAGTATCTCAATCGTTTCATAGTTCTGGTCACCTAAGAATTTGCTGCCCCACTGACTCAGCCAGTTGCTGCAGGTTACACGTTCCCCGTCACAGTACTGCGTTAAGATCGGCTGTCTGACATTTGGTCTGGACAAAAAATTCTGGAACATCTCATCAACGATATCGGAAATACTCTGGAAAATGTTCCTGCCGTAAGTGAATTTCTGGTCGTAGGCGGTAGAGGAGGTGATCGTGAAACTGTAGCCTTTGTTTCGGTACCACTCCGTATATACACGGTTTAAGGTAAAGGACATGATCGCAAGGATATTTGCGCGAAGAGTCGCATCCGGCCAGGTAGAATAAATTTCACTGGATGCCACATTTTTAATGTAATCCTTATAACGTACATAGTAATCACGGGCGGTCGTATCATTTGGAGGACCGTCATGTACTACAACATATTCCGGTACCACGACTCTGCTAAGAACGATCTCGCCAGTCTCGGAGATGGGCTTGATCTCGGATTCTGCAATTTTCGGAGGAAAATCGCCCCAGAGAGTATTGACAGGGATCACGATCGTGTCTATCGGGTTCCCCGGTGTATCCGCCTCATCCATTCGTACTTCCTGAAGCGACAACTGCTCCGAAAACAGTTCAATTCCCGACACAGTAAATGGGCGGAATCCTTCAGCATTGACCTGAATACTATACTGCGAGAATGGCTGGTTTTCGCCTGGCTCCATTGAGTATTCAAGCGGAGGCGTACGAAGCGTAATTTGTTCGGACATACCGGATGCATCTGTATTCACCTCCTCAACGACACTGTCCGGATCACCGGAATAGGAGATCGACACGCGGGCATCCGGGATGGGACGGTTACTTCCTCTTGCCGTAACATGGATTTTTAATTCACCTGCATCAATATTATTTTGTGTATAGGCAATATCTGACATGAAAAACCTCACAGATTCATTCTTTCTATTATATGATACAGCCGGCTGAAAGTGAATTGAAATTCTGGTATGATAAATAGAACAACATTGTATATGGAAAATACAGTTTTATAGTTTGTCAATTCACGGAAACGGATGTATAATAAAGTTCATTAGGAAGCAAACTTAAATGAAGTTGTGGAAGGTGCAAAAGTTTCAACAGACAAGATGATCCAGATGGCAGAGGCGCTTCAGATGGAAGCAGAGAGTGTGAGAAAGATCGATGAGAGCATTTCAGGGGTAGCGCAGATCGTAGATAATAACTCAGCTTCTTCCGAAGAAACAGCAGCAGTCAGTGAGGAACAGTCAGCACAGGTACAGACCATGGTGCAGTTGATGGAACAATTCGAAATTTAAAAATAATAAGAACTGCCACAGGAAGAATATCTGTGGCAGTATTTTTTTCGGGAGTACATCTTAAGAAAAATATAAGGTAATAAAAATATATGGCAAATTATAAAATGATCTTACAGTATGACGGAACACGCTACCGTGGGTGGCAGGTGCTGCCGTCAGAGCTTACGATACAGGGAAAACTACAGGATGTTTTAAGTAAAATGGCAGGATATCAGGTGGAAGTTACCGGTTCAGGAAGGACAGATGCGGGTGTGCATGCAAAAGGCCAGACGGCGAACTTTCATCTGAAAGAAGAATGGGACGAGGAGAAGATTTTATCATATCTGAATCAGTACCTGCCGGAAGATATTGCAGTCTGCGAGGTAAAGAGGGTGGATGAACGTTTCCACAGCAGATACCAGGCACTGGAAAAGACTTATCTTTACCGGATTCATACAGGGAAAATACCGGAGATATTTGAACGCAGATATGTGTATGATTATAAGGAACCGCTTGATGTAAACCGGATGAGAAAGGCAGCAGAATATCTGTGTGGAACACATGATTTTAAGTCTTTCTGCGGTAACAAAAAAATGAAAAAATCAACGGTACGGACGATCTTTCAGATACAGATCAAAGAATTGCCGGGAGAAATACAGATTTATTATACCGGAAATGGATTTTTACAGAATATGGTGCGTATCTTGACAGGCACACTGATCGAGATCGGGGATGGCAGAAGAGAGCCGGAAGATATATCAGAGATTTTAGAGGCAAAGAACAGGGAAGCTGCCGGATATACGGTACCGGCATGCGGACTGACACTGATTGAAGTTGTCTATCAAGAAAAGGAGTTGTCGCAGTGCAGATAATGTGCTGTAAAATAGTATGGAAAAATGGTTTGTAATTAATAAAGGCGCTGATTTTGCAGGGATCGCAAAGCGTTTTGAAATAAGTCCGGTCACAGCGAGACTGATCCGCAATCGTGAGGTTATGGGGGATGAGGCAATCGCAAGATATTTAAAAGGCGGGATCGGGGAACTGTACGATCCGCATTTACTTTTCGATTCAGACAGACTGACGGATATACTTATGCAGAAGATCCGGGAAGGAAAAAAGATCAGGATCATAGGTGACTATGATATTGACGGGGTAATGTCTACCTATATTTTGTACAAAGGGATCACGCACTGTGGAGGTAAGGCAGATTTTCAGATACCGGACCGGATGAAAGATGGTTATGGAATCAATGATCATCTGATCGGGCAGGCATATGATGCAGAGGTCGATACGATCATTACCTGCGATAATGGGATTGCTGCGATAGATGAGATCGCACATGCAAAAAGTCTTGGAATGACGGTGCTTGTCACAGATCATCATGAAATACCGTACACAGAGGAAAATGGAGAACGCCATTATAAAAGAAGCAAGGCAGATGCCATTGTAAATCCCAAGCAGAAAGAATGTAACTATCCGTACAAAAATCTCTGCGGTGCCGCAGTTGCGTGGAAAGTGATACAGATTCTCTATGAAAAATGTGGTCTTGCAGCGGAAGAAGCATATGTTTTCCTGGAAAATGTGGCATTTGCGACAGTCGGAGATGTTATGGATCTGACGGATGAAAACCGTATTCTGGTAAGGGAAGGATTAAAGCGGATCCATACGACCACAAATCCGGGAATGCGTGCATTGATCTTACAGAATAAACTAGAGCCGGAACAGATCAGTTCTTATCATTTTGGATTTGTATTAGGACCGTGCATCAATGCCAGTGGACGATTAGAAACTGCAAAAATTGCATTAAATCTCTTTTTACAGGAAGATGTGAAAAAAGCATCTGAGATCGCGGCGGAGCTGGTAGACCTGAATGCACAGAGAAAAGATATGACGGCAGAGGGGGTAGAACTTGCCGTGCAGCAGGTGGAAGAGGGCAATACAGGTAAGAAAGTCGTAGTTGTCTATCTGCCGGACGTGCATGAAAGCCTTGCAGGTATCATTGCGGGAAGAATCCGGGAGGCATACCATAAACCAACCTTTGTTCTGACAAAGAGTGAAGATGGTGTCAAAGGTTCCGGGCGTTCGATCGAAGCGTATTCCATGTATGAGGAGTTGTGTAAATGCCAGGAACTATTTACGAAGTTTGGCGGACATCCGATGGCGGCGGGACTTTCCCTGCCGGAAGCAAATGTAGAGATTTTCCGGGAAAAAATAAACGCATGCTGTGGGTTGACAGAAGAAGATTTTATTCCTAAGATAAAAATAGATATTCCAATGCCCGTCGATTATCCTGATATTCCACTGGTCAATGAACTTTCATTGTTAGAGCCATTTGGGAAAGCAAATGTAAAACCACAGTTTGCAGATAAAAATCTTGGCATTGACCGTGCAGTGGTAGTCGGAAAAAATCAGAATGTATTAAAACTTACACTCAGAACGGAACGGGGAATTTCCATATCTGCTGTTTATTTCGGAGATGTGGATGGATTCCGGGAATATTATAGTGAAAAATATGGAGAAAGCGAAGTGCAGCAGGCATTTTCGGGTAGGACAAATGCGATCCGGATGTCTGTGGTATATTATCCGGAGGTAAACCGGTATCAGGGAAATGAAAGTATACAGATCGTGATAAAGAATTATCAGTAAATGGAGAACATGTATGTTTGGTGGAAAGAAAGAGAAGGCACTGCAGGATGAACTTTATACCATAAAGAAAGGTATCTCAGAATACAGTGAAGAACTAAAAGAACATTCTGTGCAGATGACGGCATCCCGCGTGCAGATGGAAGAAAATATCGATGTCCTTGGGGAAAAGATTGAATGTGTGGAAGAGCTGGCACAGGAAAGCCACAAGATGGGAAAGGAACTGTACAGTACATTTGTTGAAGTACATAATGCGGTGGAATCTTTTGAGGCAAATCATTCTATTTTTCTTGGGCAGGTTGCGGAGCAGAATGAAAAGATCAAAGAAGTATTTGAACAGCATAAGGCATTAAAAGAACCGTGTGCGCAGTTAGAAGAAAATCTCTACCGTGCAGAGAAAGCGCAGGATGGACTTGGCAATGTGACGACAGAACTGGAGAATGACGCTAAAAATATGAGTGTGCTTGCGTTAAATGCGGCGATCGAAGCAGCGAGAATGGGGGAAGATGGAGAGAAGTTTCTTCATGCGGCAGAGGAGATCAAAAATGTGGCACTGCGCTATGAAACGGAATTACAGACATTAACGGAACAGATCAGTGCTGTAACTGAGGCACAGAAAGAGATCAAAGAACAGGCTGCACAGATCAATGAGATGCAGGGAAGTATTGCGTCGATGGTAATGAAACTGTACAGTGACAGTGCACAGAAGCTTTCCATATACGAAAATGGACAGACATCATTAAGGGAACATATGTCAGGCAATGCAATGCCGGCAGCGGATTTTATAAAACAGGCAGGAGAAGATTTCTTAAAACTTGGGGATGAGGCGAAAACACAGATTGCAGCATTGCGTGAAGAAATCAATGCAAAGAAATCTGTTGAGGATGAACTGGAAAAGATCTGTGATGAATACAAGGAACTTTTGGATACGAAGTAATTTGTAAAGGATGGGAAATTTATATGGCAAAAGAAGAACAGATGACATATTTATCTGCGAATGGAACGACAAAGATCCATGCAGTAAAATGGATGCCGGAGGATGGAAAGTATAAGGCAATTTTACAGATCACACACGGTATGATCGAATATATTGAAAGATATCATGAGTTTGCAGAGTATCTGACAGAACGTGGGTTTATGGTTGTAGGTCATGATCATTTAGGGCATGGTGCGTCGGTAAAAGATGAGACGGAATGGGGATATTTTGCAGAAAATCCGAGTGATACATTAGTTGCGGATATGCATAGACTCCGTATGGCAGTTCAGGGCGAAAATCCGGGTGTGCCATATTTTATGATGGGACACAGTATGGGATCTTATATGCTGCGGAAATACCTGTGTCTGCATGGTGAAAATTTAAGCGGTGCGATCATTATGGGAACCGGGTGTGTGCCGGATGGCACAACGAAGTTTGGCATGACACTGTGCAGGGTTATGGCTCGTTTCCGTGGATGGAATTATAGAAGCAGACTGATGCAGAAACTTTCCTACAGCAAACCATACCACAAATTTGACCTTTATGGAAAAGATTATACCAACAGCTGGCTGACAAAGGACACAGAGCATGTAAAAAAATATTACAGCGATCCGCGCTGTACATTTGTCTTTACTTTAAATGGTTATCTGGGTCTGATGGAAGCGGTATATTTTGACAATCAGATGGAAAATATAAAAAAAGTGCCAAAAGATCTGCCGGTTTTCATGGTTTCCGGGGCAGATGATCCGGTTGGAGATCTCGGTGAAGGGGTAAAAAAGGTTTACCATATGTTTAAAGAGGCAGGTGTGGATGACCTGACATACCGTTTGTATGAGACAGACCGCCATGAGATATTAAATGAGACAGACCGCGATCAGGTCTATGCGGATATCTGTGCATGGATGAGTGTCAGACTTGAGTAGTAGTGTGGATATTTTCACATGCAGAAATGGAGATTTTTATTATGAGAAACAAAAAAGCAGTTAAAATGTTATGTATGATACTTGCAGCAACAATGCCAGTTTCTTCCGGTGTGGCAGTGCAGGCGTCACAGACAGAAGTTTTAGTGGCAGCGGAGCAGAGTGATACGGAAAGTCCTGCTGAAACGTCGGAGAAAAATACAGACAGCAGTAATATTGAAGGCACGATTCAATATGTAGATGATGATACAGATTCAGGTGCCAAGCAGGATGGAAACAGCACATCGGATCAGGCGCCACAGCAGGATGGAAACAGTACACCAGATCAGGCGTCACAGACAGATAATTCTCAGAATATCAGCGGAACGATCGTCCAGAACGAAGACAGCGATAATGTCACGATCAAAGCCAGTGATAAACCATACCTTGCATTAGGGGCAGATCTTAATGATTCACAGAGAGCGACGATCCTTTCCATTATGGGAATTGATGCGGCAAATCTGTCAGATTATGATGTGGTTTATGTGACAAATGCAGAGGAACATCAGTACTTAGATTCCTATATCTCATCCTCACAGATTGGAACAAGATCGTTATCTTCCGTTGTGATCGTGCAGAGAGATAAGGGGAGCGGACTTAACATTTCTACGACAAATATTAACTATTGTACGGTTGGTATGTATAAAAATGCACTGACTACGGCAGGAGTGACCGATGCAGATATCATTGTTGCAGGACCGACTCCGATCTCAGGAACGGCAGCATTAGTAGGCGTTTTAAAAGCATATCAGGAGATGACAGGAAAAGAGATCAGTGATTCGGTAGTTGATACAGCACTCAATGAACTTGTGCTTACCGGACAGTTAGAAGAGTCCTTAAAAGGTGTTTCGGATGCAGAAGTAGAAGAATTTATTGCATATATCAAGGCATTGATCGCTAAAGATGATCTGACAGATGATGAGGGAATCAATGGAGCAATCGATGAGGCCTGTGAAAAATATGGTGTGACTTTATCGGATGATGAACGTCAGCAGATCGTAGATCTGGTAAAGAAGATCAATTCACTGGGGATCGATCTGAATGGACTGGTGGATTATGCAGAATCCTTGTACAATTCGTTTAAAAATGGGGACAGTAGTTCTTCTGGTGGTATAGCAGCGGTTGTCGGTGGATTTTTTAAGTCGGTATTTTCTTCAGTAGGGGATTTCTTTAAAAAGTTGTTTTCATAATTATTATCAATATATAACGAAAAGAGGAAGCGTATGTTAGAGAGAAAAAGAAAGCTGGACTGTGCAAATGGACGCCAAAAAGCTGATCTCGTATTAAAAAACGGAAATGTGCTGAATGTTTTTACGGAGGAAGTGTTAAAGGCGGATGTTGCAATCTGTGGTGACACGATCGTAGGCGTTGGTGAATACGAGGGAGAAAAAGAAATCGACTGCACTGGCAGATATCTGGTGCCGGGATTTATTGATGCACATATGCATATTGAATCCTGTATGGCAGCGCCGGGAGAACTTGCAAAGGTTCTTGCAAAGGCAGGCACAACAACGATCATTGCTGATCCGCATGAAATTGTGAATGTCAGCGGAACAAAGGGAATGGATTATTTCCTGAAATGTGCCGCAAAACTTCTGGTGAATGTATTTTTCATGGTACCTTCCGCAGTTCCTGCAACGGATGTGGAGACCAACGGCTGCGGTGAATTTCTTGCCTCTGATATGATGAAATATGTGGATAACGCAAGGGTGCTCGGACTTGGCGAGACAATGCGCTTTTTGGAGTGCTGTGAAGGCGAAAAGAGAATGGCAGATAAGCTGGAGCTTTTTGCCAAGAAACATATTGATGGACATGCGCCTGGAATCCATGGAAAAGAAGTTCAGGCATACCGTCTTGCCGGCGTGGAAAATGATCATGAATGTTCGACTGCTGAGGAAGTACTTGATAAACTTCGTGCCGGACTGCATATCTATGTGCGCGAGGGAAGTGGAGCAAAGAATTTAGAAACACTGATAAAAACAATGCTGGATGCTGGGGTATGTTTAGACCGTTGTGCATTCTGTACGGATGACAAACATGTTGAGGAAATCCGCAAAGAAGGACACATCAGTACCTGCATCCGTAAAGCAATCGCACTTGGAGTGCCAGTCGCAAAGGCATATAAGATGGGAAGTTACCAGGCAGCAGAGTTTTATGGATTGAAAAACTATGGTGCGATCGGTGCCGGTTATCGTGCAGATATCGTATTTTTAGATGATTTAGAGCAGGTCAGACCGCTTGATGTCATGAAAGACGGGCGTATTTTAACAGAGGAAGATTATGCAAAAGATTATTCCGTGCCTGTTCCGGATGAGCTGCTTCATACGGTTCATGTGGGAGAAGTCACCAAAGACAAGATCAGACTTTCCTGTGATGGAAAAACAGATGTGATACAGATGAACCCGCATCAGATTGTGACGACACATCTTATAGAGGAAGTTCCAACGGAAAACGGTTATTTCAAACCGGATGGAGTTTACAATAAGATCTGTGTAGTGGAACGTCACGGTAAGACCGGTGAGATCGGTGTTGCTCCACTCAAAGGATTTGGCGTCAAGGGCGGTGCAGTGGCAACATCCGTTGCACACGATTCCCACAATCTGATCGTTGCAGGTGATAATGATGATGATATCCTTGCAGCCATCAAAGGTGTGGAAGAAAATCAGGGTGGCTATGTCATTGCCTCCGGCGGAAAAGTAGTAGATGTGCTTCCGCTTTCAATCTGTGGTCTGATGAGTGAGAAGTCCTGTGATGAGATTACCGAAAAAGTGGCAGATATGTTAGAGGAAGCGAAGAAACTTGGCATTTCCGAGGAGATCGATCCGTTTATTACGCTTTCTTTTATGGCACTTACGGTGATCCCGGAAATCCGTGTGACAGAGCGCGGTGTATATCTGTTTGGTGCAAAATAATGGTCTCAGTATACCATTTTGCGTAAGAGTTAAATTAAGTTCTATCAATAAAAATGAGCGAAGAGATTGTTTCTTTCTTCGCTCATTTTTTGTCTTAAATTATATCATGAAATACCTGATAAATATTGGTTTGTGGGTGTTATGAGTTTCCCTGTGTAGGGTGGTTCTGGGGGTTACGATTGGCAAATTGCATCAAGCCGGGACTGTTTTGTTTCCGTTGTCCGAAAATAAGTCAATCTAAGGCTGCCTGGTATAGGTTGTGGCGGAGTGACGTGTGCGTCTTAAACGCCCCGTCCGGGGGCATTAAGACTTGTGCTGCCGTCCATGGCAGCACAACACTGTGTTACGGACAGGCAGTCTAAGATTGACTAATTTTCTCCCAAAGTCACAAAACTAGTCCCGGCTTGATGCGATTTGCCAGCCACTAAGTTGTGAAC